>DATNKY010000153.1:0-4825 GCA_035603155.1 Solirubrobacteraceae bacterium | reverse complement strand
CGCAGGAAAGAGCACCGAGCAACTGCTCGCCGAGTTCCTGCCAGCTCAACAAGAGGCACTTGGCACGCTGGTCGAGCAAACCCGCGGGATCGAGAAGCTGCTCGGCTCCGTCCAATCGGACCTCAGAACCATGATGGACCGCGACTGGCAGGCCGCCCATCTAAGCATCGCCGATGCGGCGAAGCATCCCGAGCGAGCGCACGAGGAGTTACACGTGGCTCGCCGCCGGCTCTTCGACGCGTGGGGTGGGGCCAATAGCTATGCGAAGCGTTCGCAGGTAAGCCAAGAACTCAGCGTCGTTTACGGACTGCTTGGCGAACCTGACGACAGCCACGAGTGGCTGTTTCAGGCATATTCGGAGGCAACCAACGCACTTGCTGACTCGATCAACCAGACCTGGGAAGCGACCGCTGATCTGTCCCGCATCAAGGTACGTCGCAAACCGGGCGGACTGGACGACCTGTCGGTGTGGATCTACCTCAGCGAGAAGGAACAACTCGAGCGAGATGGCGGCCTCTATGTGGGAGAGTTCAAGGGCTGCGTGTCCGCGGACCCACTGATGACCGCGCTCGACGCTCTAGCTGAGACAAGAGTCGCGCTCGTCGGGCTACGGTTCGCATGCGCCATCGCACAGATGCCCAGACCGTGGGACAAGCCTGAAGGCGTCGATGTCTGCGTGTTCGGTCGCTCGCCCTCCCGGCGCGGAATAAGCGTCTACGCAGGCTCTCAGCGCCTGACGTTTCTCGTCGAGAAGCCGGCGCCGATGCGAGCGGTCGAGCTTTTGAATGAGATCGTCCATTGGTGGCTGAACTTGGCCGCGCCCCCCGGCAAATCGCCTCAGGTGTTCGTGACCGGCAGCAGCCCGGAACTGGGGTCTTGGCACGAGGAGCTGGCCGTGCCTCTCGAGCGGCTTTCAGACAAGCAATTTAATTGCGCGCTTGACGTGTATGACCACGATCGTTCCGACCCCGTCGAATACAAATACTTGTGCCTCCCGAAACCTGGTGCTCCCGCAATTTGGGAACGCGGGAAGACGAGACGACTCAAACCAGCAACGCTCTACAGCGACGGCCGAACAACACGGTTCACAAAGGACTCGTGGCGGGTGAAACGGCAGAAGCCGAAAAAGAGAAAATCGTAAGTCGGCCGCACAACGAGAAGACTGCGTCCAATGCGGAACCGAGCGCGCTCTCGGAAGTGGTGTTCTGTACGGGCACCTGTCGACCTCTTCGGAAGGCCCGCACAAGGGTTTGCACGAGGACGGCTCGTCCGCCCAGCGCTTGGCAGTCCCATTCCCTCGTCGCCGGAGCGCTCGTCCGCGCAGAGCCGCTGGAATGCAAACGCGATCGCCCATTTGAGTGGACCCTCTCTGCGCGGAGCTGAATGTTGAGCCCAACTGGAGATCGGGTTTCTTTACCGCTGTAAGGCGGCGACCAAGCTACGATCTATGGCCCGAGAGAGGAAACGTTATGAGAGCGCGGTTAACCGAGTTGGTCGTGTTGTTTAGCCTGGCGGTGCTCGGGGCTGTCGCGTTCGTGCCGACCGCGTCGGGGTTGGCCTCGAAGTGCAGAATCGCCAACAGATCGACGAAGCACGCCTACACCGATCTGCGGACTGCCGTGAAGAGAGCCTCTCCCGGCGACAGGTTATTCGTGCAGGGCACCTGCACTGGCACGGCCACTGTCTCGATTGACCTGCAGTTGAAGGGGCAGCAGCGACGGGGCTCTTCGCCGGCGACGCTTGACGCCAGCGGGGGCGGCGCGGTGCTTAGGATCGACAAAGGCGCCAGGCTGGCGATCAGCTCTCTGAGGATCATCGACGGCACGAGCGGGGGGATCGTTGTGCACGCCGGCGGCGCCGTGCTGCTAAGGCACAGCATTGTCAGTGGCAACAGCGGCGCCTTCGGCGGCGGAATCGCAAACGATGACGGCACGGTCATCGTGAACGACAGCAGCATCATCGACAACACAGCCACGCAAGACGGTGGCGGGATTGACAACTATCCAGCCGGGATGGTCATCGTGCGCGGTGCCAGCACGATCAGCGACAACACCGCCGGCCTCAATGGTGGCGGGATTGCGAACTTCGACTCCGGCGCAGTCACGCTTGCCGACGGCAGCAGCATCAGCGACAACACGGCCGCTGGTGGTGGTGGCGGCGTCTATAACAGCTGTGACAACGTCGCTCCCTGTAGTGGTGCTTTCACGCTGCGCGACGCAAGCGTCCACAACAACACCGCCGTCGGCACTACGGCGCCAGGCAACGGAGGCGGAATCAGCAACGGCGGTGGCACCAGCAACCAGCGTGGTCTCACCGTCTCTCTGCGCGACAACAGCCGTGTCTACAACAACACCGCCCACGGCACCGGCGGCGGGATCTTCAATAACCGCGGCACCCTCAGGAACGCGATTCCCTCAGTCAACGTCTACCACAACGCCCCGAACGACATCTCGCGACGCTCAGTCAAGGTCCTCGTCCCGAGTTCCTCGAGACGTACGGCACGGGGCGTCGTGCGAGAGACTCCCACGGCCACCAAGGTCGCGACTAGGCCCGGGCGATTCTGATTAGCCGGGGGCCTCTCGGAATCTCTCATGGGATACGCGTCTAGCGACCGTCCAGCAGACGAGCCCTTTCGTCGGAGGCTGGCGGGTAGCCTGCGATTCCAATGGCGGCGACGTAGCGATCGTGAGGCTGGCCGAGAGCCGGGCGATCCCTACGCCACGAAAGGCCTCGCGAGCTCGCCGACGGGTCGCGCTATCCGCTGTGGCGATGTTCCGCTCATGACGAGTCTGCCCTGAGGAGCGCCGAGAGCCGCGGAGCCGTCTGGCTCTGACGGAGCAGATGGAGTGGCCGGGATCTGATGTGACGGGACCGCGAGGCTACGGGCGCCGCTGAGTGGATTGCTTCTCCGGCCGAGGAGCTACACCGTGGGCGGTCGGCCGGGTTGTTGGGTGTCTGGGTGCTGGGCGCAGCGTCGGGCGGGGTACTTCCACGGGCTGTGCGTCGGCAACGACGTCGAGCGCATCCAGGATGTTGCGCAGGTTGACCAGCACGGCACCTGCGACGGGCCAGAAACCTTCGCGGAGGTGACCGACGGCGAGCTATTCGGCATAGATGGTCAGGTCAGCTCGCACCAACGCGACCGCCTCAGCGTCCCCCGCGCTGATCGCCTCGCCGGCTCGGAAAAGCAGCTCGCGCCAGCGCTCCCGGAAGCCGGGGTCCCACTCACTCGTGGGCACACGGGCATGGCCGATGGTTCGGGCCATACTGCGCGTCTCAGCCACCGCTTGGCCCAGCCTTCCCAGGATGTCATCGAAACCCTGGGCGGCGCGCATCCGCCGTGCCGTCGCGCGGCGCGGGTTCAGTCTTCCGCTCTCGCGGGCCTGAGCGAGAACGCTCCAGGCTCGATCGATCGCGCGATCCAACGCGTTGGTTTTGGCGATCCACCCATCAACGTCCGCGGGGCCGGATTCGCTGGAGAGGCGAGCGGCGATCTCGCAAAGCAGCCGGCCGACGGCCTCGGCCACCGCGTCGATCTCACTAGCGGCGGTGCGGTCACGCAACGGCGGCCAGACGAGAAGATTCACGAGCAGGGCCACTCCGATCCCGACGCCGGTGTCCAGCAGCCGGGCACCCAGAATGCCTCCGTTGTCGCTATAGCCGTTTGTGAGCACAATCAGCGCAGTTGCCGCTGTGGTGGTCGTCTCGTCGCGAAGCGCGCCCACCGACCCGACGAGAAGACCGACGAGAATCACGGCTCCCACCGAAACCGGACTGAGGCCGAAGAGTTGCTCTGCGGCAAAGGCCACCAAAATGCCGAGCACGCTGGCGCCGGCTTGCCGGACCCCGCGCCGCAGCGACCCGAACACGGTCGCGTAGACCGTCAGCAATGCCGCCCATGGCGCAAGATACGCCTGCTCCAGGCCAAACACCCGCGCGGCAAGAACCCACGCGATGACGGTGGCTAAAACGGTCTTGAGCAGCTGCGACACACCGGTCCACATGACCGGGTCGCGCAGACGATCCCGTAGCGATGCGAACATGGCCATACCCCGAGCTACCCACTCCCACGCTCCGCCGGACAGAACGGCACCGGACGCAACTACAGCGACGCGGCTGACACGACCGTTCGCTCGCCCCATTCGCGGGACGACGAGCAGGAAGATCCGCGACTCGAGTCCGTGCTGCTTTCGTGTCGCGACCGGTACCGACAAGGTCCGGCGACGCACTGGGAGGACGACTTCCCTCATGACTCCCTCGCCACGAACGGCATCGCCCGCTCCATGACGCCCTGCGCGATCGAGATGGCGACCGTCGGCTCGTCCGGGAGCGTGCGAGGGCTGAGTGAGCATGCAACGACTTGGCAATCGTTGCTTGCCCTACTCACGGGCGCTCGGCAAGCTGACGACCACGCGGACGGTTGTGGTCGAACGGGGTCGGGAATGCCCGGCCCCGTTCGGTTCGTTAGCGATGGTTAGCGGCTATGTTCGTCCCGGGCCACTCCTGGGGAGATCGAGTCCCAGAAGCGGCAGTTTTGGTCGGCCGAGATCTGCGAGGTCGACATGACCTCGCTGTCGCCGGCGGGCTCGAGCTCCATCTCGTCGTCGGAGCGCTTGCCTCCTGGGAATCTCAGACGGTGATGGTCCGCCAACCGGCGTCCGTCCTCCTTCGGACGCCCAATTGGCGTCGGTACCGTATCGTGTCCGCTTCTCCCGCCCGGGCCCAACAGGTCGATCACCGCGTTGCCGCTGAGGCCGCCATGGCGCGGCTTCGTGAGTAATTCGGCGTCTGCCGAGGAGCGGCCTCCTCCTCACAACAAGCGCGC
>DATNKY010000126.1:0-6436 GCA_035603155.1 Solirubrobacteraceae bacterium | reverse complement strand
GGTCAAGCGCGTGGGCGTACGCAACGTGGCGCTGCTCGGAATCGTGCTGGCAACGATCGGAATGGTCGTGCTGTCCCGGGTGCCGGTGCACGGCACATACGCCGGGAATCTGCTTCCCGGCCTGCTGCCGATGAGCATCGGGATGGGGCTGGTGTTCGTGCCGATCACGCTGATGGCGACCGGTGGCGTCGACGCCAACGATGCGGGCCTGGCCTCCGGCCTGTTCAACACCGCCCAGCAGGTCGGCGGCTCGCTCGGGCTGGCGATCCTCTCGACGCTGGCAGCCAGCCAGACGTCGAAGCTGCTGAGCGACCACAGCACGACCGTCGCGGCCGCTCGCGTGTCGGGCTACCACGTCGCGTTCCTGGCCGCGGGCATCATGCTCGCTGCCGGCGCCGTGATCATGGCCGTCGGGCTGCGCCAGCGGCACATGAAGGAGGTCGAACTCGAGCTCAACGAGGGCGCGGCCGCTCCGGCGCCGGCAGCATAAGCCGCCGCTCTCGTGATGATTGATGCTTAGATCCGTCAGATGGAGGAAAATTCACCCGATATGGAATCTGAGCGCCGACCGTTGCGTGCAGATGCCGAGCGGAATCGCCGGCGACTGCTGGATGCCGCGACCGCGATCTTCTGTGAGCGCGGCCTCGACGTCGGCGTCGGAGAGATCGCCGAGCGGGCCGGCGTGGGCCGCGGCACACTGTTTCGCAACTTCCCGTCCAAGGAGCATCTGATCGCGGCGATCGTGGTCGAGCGCATGCACGAGTCGGTGCAGCGCGGACGTGCGGCGCTCGACGCGCCGGATCCCGGCGAGGCACTGTTCGAGCTGATCGAGCAGGCGGTCGGGATCCAGCAGACCGACCGCGCGCTGTTCGACGCGCTCGACGACGAGTGGCTCGCAAACGACGACATCCGCCGGGCCCACACTGAGTTGATGGGGGTGCTCGACACGCTCGTGCGGCGCGCCCAGGAGGCCGGCGCCGTGCGGGCTGACGTCAGCGCGGTCGACGTGATGATGATGGTCAAGGGAGCCTGCGAGTCAAGTCGCTCGTTGCGCCAGTTCGACTCGAACCTCGCGGCTCGGCAGCTGGATCTGGTCCGGGCCGCGATCTCGACCCCGGGGGCGCAGCGACCGCTGCGCGGGCGCCGGCCGACGATCGAGGATCTCGAGCGCGTCCACGCCCTCCCTGGCGAGCCCGCCTCCCCGCGGCTGGCGACCGGCTGACCGGCGGCGGCGCCGAGCGCCGCCGCAAAGGGTCGGCGTTCAGCGCCGACCGCGCGACGAGCTGATCAGCGCTGCGCGAGCAGAAGTGCGAGCGCGTCGGCGTCGGTCGGCACAGCGACGCCGTCGTTGAACTGAAACAGCGTCGGCGTCGTCACGACGCCGCCGCGCACCCCCGAGCGAAAGTCGCGCTGCACCCGCGCGAGCACGGATTCGCTGCGGCGGTCGGCGTCGAAGCGCTCGAGATCGAGCCCGAGCTGCTCGGCACGGCGCCACAGGTGCGGGTCCTCGAGCCGTCCCTGGTCTGCGAACAGCGAGTCGTGCATCTCCCAGAAGCGGCCCTGCAGGTGCGCCGCCTCGGCCGCGCAGGCGGCCGCCCGAGCCCTCGGGTGGCTCGAGCGAACCGGGAAGTGACGGAACACGATCCGCGCCGGCAGCTCCGCGAGGCGCTCGTCGAGCGCGGCGCAGAACGGGCACTCGAAGTCGGCGTACTCGATCACAATAGGCGCGGCGGCAGCGCCGCGGACGTGATCATCGCCGTCAGGTCCGGGGACCGGAGCGGAGCCGAGCTCGCTCACCGGCGCGGGTCCGTCAGGCAGCCAGACCGTCGAAGATCAGGTTGGCGCCCGGCAGGTCGCCCGGCGACGGCGCCTCGTAGCTCCAGCGCACGGTCAGATCGGGGTTGACGATCACGAGCGCGCGCTGAGGGAAGCCCCCTGGGTGGTAGACGCCGAACGCCCGGCACGCCGCGCCCTTGGGCTCGAAGTCCGAGAGTTGCTCGATCGTCACGCCGAGCCGCTCCTTGAACGCGGTCTGCGACCAGGTCGCGTCACACGAGACGCCGTACATCGTCGCGCCCCGTTCGTGGAGGTCGGAGAGGACCTCGTCGTAGAGGTTGAGCTGATCGGTGCACACCGGGCTGAACGCGAACGGGTAGAACACCAGCACGGTGGTCTTGCCCTCGAGGTCGGCGCGGGTGAAGTCGCTGCCGTCGGCGCGCTTGAGCACGAACTCCGGCGCCGCGCTGCCGGGCTCGATCACTTGCGCAGACCGAGCTCGCGCACCAGCGTGCGGTAGCGCTCGAGATCGCTGCTTTGAAGGTAGTTGAGAAAGCGGCGACGGCGACCCACCAGCATCAGCAGGCCGCGGCGCGAGTGGTGATCCTTGCTATGCGTGCGCAGATGCTCGGTGAGCATGTTGATCCGTTCGGTGAGCATCGCGATCTGGACCTCGGTCCGGCCCGTGTCGGTCGGACTCTCGCCGAACTGTGTGACCAGCTCCTGCTTGCGTTCCTGTGTCAGGGTCATGCGGCCGGTGAGGCTAGCAGGTGCTCACCCGCACAGCTCCCGCGTGCGCTCCACGTCGAGCTTCATCTGCGCGATCAGACCCTCCACGGTGTCGAACCGGCGCTCGCCCCGCAGCCGGGCGACAAAGTCGACGGCGAGCATCCGGCCGTACAGGTCGACGGAGCGATCGATCAGATAGGCCTCGACCAGCACGCCGCGCCCGGTCCCGAACGTCGGACGCACGCCGACGCTGACCGCCGCGCAACTACCATCGGCGCGAGCGGCGTAGACGCCGTGTCCGGGGCACACGAGGTTCTCGTCGGGGACGATGTTTGCGGTCGGAAAGCCGATCTCGCGCCCGCGCCGGTCCCCTGACACAACCTCACCCCGGAGCCGGAACGGACCCCCAAGGAACCGCGCGGCGGCCTCGACCTCTCCTGCCAGCACGAGACCGCGGATGTGGCTCGAGGAGACGATCTCGCCGTCGACCTCGACCATCTGCACGACGCGGGTCTGGAAGCGGGCGTCGGATTCGAGCAGCGCCGCGTCGCCCCGCGCGCCGTGCCCGAACCGGAAGTTCTCGCCGACCGAGACGTGCGTCGCCTGGAGCCGCCCGACCAGGACCTGGTCGATGAACCCCGCCGCGCTCTGCGACGCGAACGTCTCGTCGAACGGGATCACTACCAGCTCGCGGACCCCGAGCTCCTCGATCTTGGCGATCTTGGCATCGAGGCTCATCAGCAGCTTCGGCGCCGCCTCCGGCCGGATCACCGCGAGCGGGTGCGGGTCGAAGGTTAGGACGGTGTCACTGCCCGCGATCACCTCGCGATGGCCGAGATGGACGCCGTCGAACTCGCCCACCGCCAGGCGGCGGGGGCGAGGCTCGGCATCGGGAAGCACCGTGACCCGCACCTGGCGAAGCCTAATGATGGGGTAGCGGTTCGGGCGAGACGTCCGCCGCGCAGGCCGACCACCGGGCCCAGATCACGGAGCAGGCCTCAGCCGCGCAGGCCGACCACCGGGCCCAGATCACGGAGCAGGCCTCAGCCGCGCAGGCCGACCACCGGGCCCAGTTCACGCGAGCGGGCCTCCGCCGCGCAGGCCGACGACGGGGCGAAGTTCGCCCGGCTCCGGACCCGGCTGGGCGAGCGCCACCAGCTCGCCGTCGTGCGTGAGCCGGACGAAGCCCTCGAGCTCCCGACCCGATTTCACCCGGGCCCCGTGGGCGGCGCGCCCCGCCTGCTCGCCATCGAGCGCCAACTCGGGCAGGAAGCGCAGCGCCTCGTTGATTGCGACCGGTCGTTCTGGATCGGCCGCGATGACGTCGAAGCTTCCGATCCGCGTGCGGCGCAGCTGCTCGCAGTAGGCGTCGCCGAGATCGGCGATCAGGCTGCGCACGTAAGTACCCGACGAGCACTCGATCGCAAAGCCGCGGCGCTCGCCGTCCCGCCAGCGCTCCTCGAACAGATACACCTCGATCTCGCGCTCGGGCAGCTCGACCTCGATCCCCGCGCGCGCAAGCCGGTATGCGCGCTTGCCCTGCACCTTGACGGCCGAGTAGGCAGGCGGCCGCTGGCGAAGGCGTCCGACCGGCAACCGCAGATCGCCCTCGGGAACGACGCCCGTTACCGCGATCTCGCCCTCGGGATCGCCGGTGCTCGACACCGCGCCAAAGTGCCCGGTCGCCTCGTAGCGCTTGGGCAGCTCCATCAGAAAGCGCTGCACGCGGGTCGCACGGCCTACCAGCACCAGCAGCAGCCCGGTAGCGAACGGGTCCAGCGTCCCGGCATGGCCGACCTTGGTCCTGCGCGGCAGCCGGCGGCGAATCCGCGCGACGACGTCGTGCGAAGTAACGCCCGCCGGCTTGTCACACAGGAGCACGTAGTCGTCCATAGGCCTCGACGCCGGGCCTGCGGATGGCTAAAGCTGCGCCGCGAGCTGATCGAGCAGGAAGCGCACGAGCTCGTCGTGCGAGAGCTCGGTCGAGAACCCGGCCGCCTGGCGGTGGCCGCCGCCCCCCAGGGCGCGGGCGATCGCAGACACGTCGACGCGATCGTCGCTGGCGCGCAGGGAGACCTTGCTACCGCCGCCGTTGTTGATCCGCTCACGGATCAGCGCCGCGACGGCCGTCCCCTGGACAGCCCGGAGATGGTCGATCACGCCTTCGGAGTAGCTCTCCTCCGCACCAGAGTCGTGGAAGTCGGTCGCGGTCAGGGCGGTGACCGTGAGGCGACCGTCGTCGTAGCGCTCGACGTTGGCGAGCCCCCGCGCGAGCAACGCCAGCTTGCCGTACGGCACGCCTTCGTAGACGCGGCGGTAGAGGTCGTGCACGTCGACGCCGGCGTCGATCAGATCGGCCGCCATCAGGTGCGCGCGGCGGCCGGTGTTCTCGTACATGAAGCGTCCGGTGTCGGTGATCAGCCCCACGTACAGCGCGTCGGCGATCGTGCCGCTCGGGCGGACGTCGAGACCCGCCATCAGGTCCCAGATGATCTCCGCCGTGCACGATGCCTCCGGGACGACCAGGTTGACGGTCCCGAAGTGGGTGTTGTCGTGGTGGTGGTCGATGTTGAGCAGGTGGATCCCGGGCCGGCGGAACGCCTCGGCGGGATTGCGGTCGAGGTTGCCGCAGTCGAGGAACACGACCGTGCGCTCGTCGATGTCGGCCGGCGGCTCGGACACGAGATCGGCGAGCGGGAAGAAGCGATACTCCTGCGGCAGCGGGAGGTCGTGCTCGTCGATGAACATCAGGCAGTCCTTGCCGAGCGCGTTGAGGATGCCGTGCATCGCGACGAGCGAGCCGATCGCATCTCCGTCAGGATTCTCGTGCGTGACGACGAGCAGCTTCGAGGCCTCGCGCAGCGCGTCGAGCACCAGCTCGCGGCTTGAGCGGTCACCGTTAGTGGTCATCGGACCCCCCTTGCGGGTCGCCGAGCTCGTAGTCGATCAACTGCGAGATCCGCATCCCACGGTCGACGGACGGGTCGTATTCGAACGCCAGCGTCGGCGTGTGCTTGAGCGACAGCTCGGCCGCCAGGCGGCGCTGCAGAAAGCCGTGCGCCGAGCGTAGGCCGACGAGGCTCTCCTCGCGGACGTCTGTGTCACCGAGCACGCTCACGAAGACGCGCGCGTGCCGCAGGTCAGGGCTTGTCTTGACTCCAGTAACAGTCACGAAACCAACGCGTGGGTCCTTGAGGTCCTTCGAAATCGCATCGCTGAGGACGGCTCTCATCGCCTCATCGACGCGGCGCATCCGGGTGGAGTCCATCCTATCCTCCGCACGGACGTTCGCGTTGCGACCTCAAGCTATCGACTCCGCTTGTCATCGGGCCTTCTTGGCGACTCATCCGGCTCCGCGAAGGTCCTCGACTGAAGCTAGCAGCCGCTCGACGGTCGCGCCCTCGGGGCAACGAGCGATCACCCAGCGTTCGAGCGCGTCCGCGGCCGCGCTCAGCTGGCGAAGTGAGCCGCCGGTCAGCGAGGCCGTCAGCGTCGCGCGCTGCCACAGGTCCTGGTGTGCGGTCTCGGCGACCGCGGCGCCGAGGCGGCCGTGGAGCTGCGACTTGATCGACGCGAGTTGCTTACGTTTGGCTTTGAGGCTGCCGGCGTCGGGGAAGTGCAACTCGATCACGAGCACGGCGACGAAACCGCCCGCGGCGGACATCTCCGACCAAGGCCTCTACGCCAGCTCGCGCTCGACCTGGCGCGTGGCGTACGTCTCGAGGACGTCGCCTTCCTTGACGTCGGCGTAGTTGACCAGGACGATTCCGCAGTCGAAGCCGGAAGCGACCTCTCGCACATCGTCGTTGAAGCGCCTCAGGCTGGCGATCTGGCCGTCGTAGACGACGGTCCCATCGCGCACCAGGCGGACCTTGGAGCCACGGGTGATCGTGCCCTCGGTGACATGGCAGCCGGCGATCGTGCCGACGCG
>DATNKY010000151.1:0-5365 GCA_035603155.1 Solirubrobacteraceae bacterium | reverse complement strand
CTCCGCAGGAGCGCGCGAGCCGATTGCATGCAAACATTGTGCACGTTCTGGAGCACACATTGCCCACGCCGACACCGGCCCCCCAAGCCGCGCACGGAATCCCTGTCGCCGACGACGCGACTGCCGCGGGCCATTCCGGGATCGAACTGCTCCTTCCGGAGCACGACGTCGCTGACCCCGCACTATCGATCGTCATTCCGGCGCTGAACGAGGAGCTGACGATCACCGACTTCGTCGCGTGGTGCCGCCAGGGCTTGAAGGACGCCGGGGTGCGGGGCGAGATCCTGATCGTCGATTCCTCCACGGACCGCACGCCTGATCTCGCCCGAGTTGCCGGCGCGCGAGTTCTCCGTGTCCCCAAACGCGGTCTGGGCCGGGCTTACCTGGATGCGATCCCGTACATCAGGGGCCGCTGGGTGCTGATGGGCGATGCGGACTGCACCTATGACTTCAGGCTGCTCAACCCGTTCGTCGAGAAGTTCGAACAGGGCTACGAGTACGTCATGGGATCGCGCTGGAAGGGGTCGATCGAGCCCGGCTCCATGCCGTGGTTGCATCAGCACCTGGGGACGCCGGTCACGACGTGGATCCTCAACCGTCTGTTCTCGAGCAAGTTCTCGGACATTCATTGCGGGATGCGCGGGATCACCCGCGATGCGCTTGTCCAGATGGACCTCCAGTCGCAGTCGTGGGAGTACGCGTCGGAGATGGTGCTCAAGTCAGTGCACATGAACCTTGCCACGGCCGAGGTTCCAGTGCGGTTCCTCGCCGACCGCGAGGGTCGACTCAGCCACCACAAGCGTGCGGGCTGGTTCTCGCCCTGGCAGGCGGCCTGGATCAACCTGCGCGCGATGTTCATATACGGCTCGGACTTCTTCGTGCTGAAGCCCGGCATCGTGCTCGCTTTGGTCGGGCTCGTCATAACGCTCGCCGTCAGCTTCGGCAATCTCACCATCGGCGCGATCACGCTGTCGCTCAACTGGCAGTTCCTGGCCGTGGGTGTGTTCGTCGTCGGCCTGCAAGCGTTCTTCCTCGGAGTCATCGCGCAGGTGCTGTTCGATTTCACCGGGACCAGGACGAAACGATGGCTGCGGGTGTTTCCCTACACCCGCACCGTTTTGACCGCCGCTTCACTGGTCGTTCTAGGCATCGCGCTCGCCGTTCCGCTGGCGGTCGTATACCTGGGAAATGATCTGGCGCTCACGTCGGCCAACCTCCTGCAAGATCACCTCGCGGTGACCGGCGTGGCCGCGGGCGTCGCCGGAGCGGAGCTGTTTGTTTTCGTGCTGCTCCTGCACGGCGCGGTCGTCGCGACCGCACACGGGCGACCCAGGCTTTACGACTGAATGCAGGACAGGACGAAGTTCTTCGCCCGCTATTACGGTGGGCTTCTGCGACGGTCGGGACTTTCGGTCGCGAAGGGAATTGCGCTGCCGCTCGTACGCGGCGAGGCGGTGCGATCCGGGGCACACGAGATGGCCTATCCAATCTCGACTTACGCGCCCTGGGAGGTCGATCGAGACTTCCAGCGGGTCTACCAGCAGGTAAAGGCCAACACGCTGGTCGACATCTGGCGCTGTTATGAGCTGTGGAGCCTGCTCGGCGAGGTGGCCGAGCTGCCCGGAGCCGTGCTCGAAGTGGGCGTCTGGCGTGGGGGCAGCGGGGCGCTGATGGCGGCTCGGACGGCCGGACTCGGGCTCGCGGATCACGTCTACCTGTGCGACACGTGGGAAGGGGTCGTCAAGACCGGGCCAAGCGACATCTATTACCACGACGGCAAGCACGATGACACATCGAAGGCGATCGTCGAATCCCTCGTAGCGCGAATGGGGCTCACCAACATCGTGCTGCTCGAGGGCGTATTTCCCGAGGACACCGGTAGTCGAATCACGGCGGAGTCGCTGCGGTTTGTCCATATCGACGTCGACGTCTACCAGTCCGCCAAGGACGTGTTCGATTGGGCTTGGCCCCGGCTGACGAGCGGTGGTGTCGCCGTGTTCGACGATTACGGGTTTCCGGCGTGCCCAGGGGTGGCGCGCTTCGTCGATGGGCTCCGAGGACTGCCCGATCGGCTCGTACTCCATAACCTCAACGGGCATGGAGTCGTGGTCAAACGATGACGGCTGCCGATCAGCGGCACTCAGCCTACGGCCAACACCGTGCTCCCACTCCGGTGGATCGCTTTGGTGTATGGCTTGGTGCGCGCGCCGCGCGCCGCGCAGCGCGCTTTGACGGTGCCCGATTGGCCGATTTCGGCTGTGGATATGACGCGAACTTCACGCGGACGCAGTTGCAAGCACTGTCTCATGCGCTAGTAGTTGACTTCGTGCTCGCCGATGATCTGAAGCACGACCCGAAGGTGACGACGATCGAAGGATCCCTTCCCGAAGTCCTACCCGGTCTCGAGTCCCAATCGCTCGACATTGTCATATGCCTATCGGTCTTAGAGCACCTCTGGGACCCTCAGACGGCTCTCGAGCATTTCCGGCGATTGCTCGCTCCCGGGGGGGTGGCAATTCTCAACGTTCCCTCGTGGCTGGGAAAGCCGTTTCTGGAACTCGCCGCGTTCAGGCTCGGGGTTGCCCCGACTCAGGAGATGGACGACCATAAGGCGTACTACGACCCTCGGGATCTCTGGCCAATGCTCGTCAGGGCAGGTTTCAAGCCTAGCCTGATCCGCTGTCACCGTCACAAGCTCGGCCTCAACACGTCAGCGGTGTGCCGGGTTCCCTGATGACGTCTCGCCGTGAACGAGTGATCATCGTCGGAGGCGCCGGTTTCATCGGCAGTCACTTCACCGATGCGCTGCTGTCCGACGAGCGGACGGAGCGACTTACGCTCTACGACAATTTCTCGTCAGGGCAGGAATGGCACTACGCCGACCACGTTGGAGATCGGCGCCTGGAGGTCGTGAAGGCTGATGCCAACGATCTCGATCGCCTCTGCGAAGCGATGACCGGTCACGATCTCGTCATCCACCTGGCGTCGAATCCCGACATCGCTGCGGCATTGACCAATCCGGCCATCGACTTCGATCAGGGCACATTGATCACGCACAACGTCGTTGAGGCGATGAGGCGCTGCGGCGTTCGCCGCATCGCCTACTCCTCGGGCAGTGGCGTCTATGGCGACCTGGGCGAGGTCGAGGCCACCGAGGATCATGGGCCGCTGATCCCGGTATCGACGTACGGCGCCAGCAAGCTCGCCGGCGAGACCTTGATCAGCGCATACGCGCACATGTTCGAGATGCAGGGCTGCGCGTTCCGGAATGGCAACGTCGTTGGGCGACGCCAGACGCATGGAGTCGGCTTTGACTTCGTGCGGCGGCTGCGACGGGACCCCGCCACGCTGACCGTGCTTGGCGATGGAACTCAGTCGAAATCCTACATCCTGGCCACCGATGTGGTGGGAGCTTTCCTGACCGTTCTGGACGCTGACACCGAGGTGCCATTTCGCAGCTACAACGTAGCCACCGGCGACTACATCACCGTGCGTGAAATCGTCGGACTGGCACTGGATGTCCTCGGGTTGGAGGCTGACAGTGTCGCCATCCAATATGGTGACCAGCCCCGTGGGTGGAAGGGTGACGTGCCGATCGTGCGACTCAGCACAGATCGCATCAGGTCGCTCGGCTGGGATCCGAGCACCACCTCCGCTGGTGCCCTCAGGGCCTCCATGCACGCCATGCTGGACGACCTGGCGGTCGGAAGGGGATGACTGCGAACACCGTCGCAGGCGGGGGGGTCGACGATTGGGACGCTCACTGGGTGGACTACGGCGACGCCAACGAACGCAACCCAGCTCAGCACTACCGCCGCGAGCTCGCGCTCTTTCTGGCTGGCCGGTTTGAAGAGCCGAGCCGGCTGCTAGATATCGGAAGTGGGAACGGCGACCTGCTGGCCGCGGCCGAGCGCCGTTGGCCAGCTGCCCGCCTTGCCGGCCTGGAGCTCAGCCCGGCAGGAGTTGCCGAGTCACGGCGCAAGGTTCCGCGCGCCAAGTTCGAGGTGCGCGATCTCATCCGTGATCCTGAACCTCTGTCGGACGACGCGGGCTGGGCGACCCACGCGGTCTGCTCGGAGGTGCTCGAGCACGTCGACGATCCCGTGCTTTTTCTACGTAACGCTCGCGGATGGCTCGCGCCCGGCTGTCGCGTCATCGTCACGGTGCCAGGCGGCCCGATGTCGGCGTTCGATCGCCATATCGGCCATCGGCGGCACTTCTCGCCCTTGGATCTGAACCGCGTAATGTCGTCCGCCGGTCTCGGAGTGCGGCTGACCGCTGGCGCCGGCTTTCCGTTCTTCAACCTTTATCGTTCGCTTGTGATCGCACGCGGCGACAGTCTGATCGATGACGCGACCGCCGTTGCGCGCGGCGCCGTACCAGCCAGGATCGTCGGAGCGGCGATGGAAGTCTTCCGACCACTTCTATCGCTGAGCTTGCCGCGATCGACGTTGGGCTGGCAGACGATCGGGGTGGCGGAGGAGCTGCCTGCCAACTCCGCGGTGCGGTGAACCCGAGGCTGCGGACGTGAGTGACAGCGAGCATCTGACGCGCTACTTCGACGCGGCCTCGCAGATCGCGCAGGCGATCGATCTCGCCGGCGTCGCCGAGATCGCGCGCGGCCTGGCCGAGCTGAGGGACCGCGGCGGGCGGCTGTTCATCCTCGGTGTGGGCGGGGGCGCCGGGCATGCATCACACGCCGTCAATGACTTCCGGAAACTGTGTCGGATCGAGAGCTACGCTCCCACGGACAACGTTTCCGAGCTGACCGCGCGCACCAACGACGACGGATGGGACACCTCGTTTACCGAGTGGCTCGCAGTATCGAAGCTGTCGGCGTCCGACGGCGTACTGGTGTTCAGTGTCGGTGGCGGCTCGCGTCTGCACAACGTCTCGATCAACCTCGTCAACGCGATTGAGCTCGCCAGTGATCGGGGTGCCTTGATCTACGGCGTCGTGGGCTCGCCGGACGGCACGCTCGCCAAGCTGGCCGACACCGCAATCGTTGTGAATGCCCCACCAGATCTCAAAACCCCTCTGGTGGAGGCATTTCAGGCAGTCGTCTGGCACGCGCTGGTATCTCACCCTGATCTGGCGGTGCAGCTCGGCCACTGGGAGTCATTGAGCGATGCGGATCCGGCGTGAATTGCGCTGCGGTCTTCGTCGATCGCGACGGAGTCATTAACGAGCTTGTCCTCGATGCCGCGACCGGCCGTCCAGAGTCTCCGCTCGCGGTGGCAGACGTCGCCTTGGTCGATCGCGCTGCCGAGGCATTGCGCGATCTCTCGCGGGCCGGCTGGCGCCTGATCGGTGTCTCCAACCAGCCCGCGGCCGCCAAAGGAGTCACGACTCTGCCCGAGCTCGA
>DATNKY010000162.1:0-4767 GCA_035603155.1 Solirubrobacteraceae bacterium | reverse complement strand
GAGGAACAGGAGCTGCAGGATCCCGAGCCGCAGCGCCGCCAGCGCACCGGGCTCGAGGCTTTCAAGCGGCCGGTTGCAGAGGCGCCCCGCGACGTAATCGAGTGTCGCGCGCCGTTGCACGGTCCCGTAGGCGAGCGTCATCGCCAGCGACCGCTCGCGCGCTACCAGTCCCTCGGACTCGGCGGCGAACGCACGATCCGCGTATGCGCCATGCTCGAACACCCGGCGCACGACGGCGAACGCGCACGCGCGGGCCGGCGACACGCCCGCCACGGTCAGCTTCGTTCCCCCCATCAGCTGCGCCGGCCGCGCAGGTAATCGGCGCCGGCCATCGCGCGACGACCGGCCGGTTGCACGACGACGAGCTCCAGCGAGCCGTCCGCGCACCCCAGGATAGGCAGCGGCCCGCTCAGCGAGAGCTCTCCGGGCGGCGGCCCGGGCCCGCCGATCGCCCGCGCCTCCCAGACCCCGAGCCGGGTGCCGTCATGCAGCTCGACGGCCGCGCCGACGTGCGGCGACAGTGCGCGCACCCGTCGTTCGAGCTCGGCGGCCGGTCGGGCGCTGTCGAGCAGCCGGTCCTCGGCGGTCAGCTTGTCGGCGTACGTGACCCCGGTCTCATCCTGCTCAGAGCACGGCGGGCGGGTGTCGAGCGCCTGCACCAGCAGCGCGGCGCCCCGCTGCGCCAGCCGGTCGGCGAGCGTCCCGTAGGTGTCGGTCGGGGTGATCGGCTCCGGCGCCTGGAGGCACACCGGACCGCTGTCGAGCCCGGCCGTGAGGCGCATGATCGACACGCCGGTGCGCTCGTCGCCGGCCATGATCGCGCGCTCCACCGGCGCGGCACCGCGCCAGCGCGGCAACAGCGATGGGTGCACGTTGAGCATCTCGTGTTCGGACAGCAGCGGCTCCCTGATCAGCGCTCCGAAGGCACATACGCAGACGACGTCCGGGGCGGCACTCGCGATCCGGGCGCGCGCCGCGGGATCGTTGACCGACTCGGGCTGGTCGAGGTCGATCCCCAGCCTGCGAGCGGCGTCGGCGACCGGCGGCGACGCCAGCCGGCGCCCCCGGCCGCGTGGCCGGTCAGGCCGGGTGACGACCAGCGCGGGGCGATGCGGCGACGCCGCGAGCGCGTCGAGCACTGCCGCGGCGAACTCGGACGTGCCGAGATAGACGGTCCGCACGGCAGGACTGATTAGGCGGCCTGGGCCTCGCGCAGCGCCCGCATCGCTTCTTTGCGCTGCTGACGCGAGATCCGGTCGAGCACGAGCACCCCGTCGAGATGGTCCATCTCGTGCTGGATCACGCGTGCCTCGAGCCCCGAGGCCTCGATCGTGATCGGCTCGCCGTACTCGTCAAACGCGCTAACGCGGACGTTGACCGGACGCTCGACGTCCACGTGCACGGCCGGGAGGCTGAGGCAGCCCTCCTCGAGGATCTCCTCCTCGTTGCCGGACCACTCGATCTCGGGATTGATCAGCGCCGCAATGGGCGCCTGCTGGTGGACGCGATAGACGAGCACACGATTGAGGACCCCGACCTGGTTGGCCGCCAGGCCAACTCCGATCGCGTCGATCATCAGCTCGCCCATCCGCCTGACCTCGTCACGGAGCGCGTCATCGAAGCGCTCGACCGGACGGGCCTTCGTGCGCAACACCGGATCGCCGAACTTGCGCACGTGTGCAAGCGCGGCCGCGCGCCGTGCGGCGACCTCTGGATCGAGCTCCTCTTCACGCTCCTCCTCGTCGGGCTGCTCGAGCTCTTCGAGGTCCTCGCGATCGAGGCTATCCGTAGGTTCTGTGGTGCGATTGGCCACAAACTGAGTCTAGCCACAGCCGGGTGTATTCCGGGAGAGCAACCCCTGGCCGCACGCGCCCCGCAGGGACCATCTCGGGCACTATTGCGGGTCGACGTCGACGCTGATGCTGGCGCCGCGTTTGGCGGCCTGGGGGGCGACGCTGCGCACCGTGCGGCCGACCGCCGCGATCGCGGCGGCGCGGTCGACCGCCTTGACGACGACCTGCGCTCGCGCGCGGCCACGGAGCCTGAACAGCGGCGCGGGGCCGAGCACGGTGCCCTCCGGCAGCCCGAGCCCGTCGGCGATCGAGCGAGCGCTCGTGATCGCCGGCGCCTCGTCCTGCGCCGAGCAGACCACGCGGATCAGCGTCGCGAACGGCGGATAGCGCAGCGAGCGGCGGCGCTCTAGCTCGTCGGCGACGAACCCATCGGAGTCGTGCTCGGTCGCATACCGGATCGGACGGGCATCGGGCGCGAGCGTCTGGACGAGCACGCGCCCGCCCAGCTCGCCGCGGCCGGTCCGGCCCGCGAGCTGCGTCACGAGCGCGAAGGTCCGCTCCTCGGCTCGAAAGTCCGGGAACCGGAGCGTCTGGTCCGCGTCGATCACGACGCCGAGCGAGACATCCGGGAAATCGTGACCCTTGGCCACCATCTGCGTCCCGACGAGCACGCCCGAGCCGGCAGTCGCGAACCGCTGCAGGATCTCGGCGCGGCGGTCGAGCGTAGCCGCATCGGCGTCGAGGCGGAAGATCGGAAAGCTGTCTGAGCCGAGCGCATCGCGGAGCTCGTGCTCGATCCGCTCGGTACCGGCGCCGTGACGGGCCACCGACACCGACGCACACGAGGGACAGCGGCTCGGGACCGGCTCGCGGTGGCCGCAGTGGTGGCAGGCCACGAACGAACCGTTTCGATGCAGGACGAGCGCGACGTCGCAGTTGGGACACAGCCAGACGCGGCCGCACGCGCGACACGACAGGAAGTTCGACCAGCCGCGGCGGTTGAGCAGCACGATCGCCTTGCCGCGCGCCCGGCGCAGGTCGGCGAGCGCCATCCTCGTCTCCGGATGCAGGGGCTGGTGGCGGTCGCGCATGTCGAGCACCTCGACCGCCGGCATCGGCCGGTGGTCCACACGTACGGGCAGGCGCAGCCGGGTCATCGCAAGCACGCTCTCGGGGCGCGGCGTCGCACTGCCGAACACGAGCACCGCCCCAGATCGTTGCGCGCGTGCATGGGCGACCGCGCGGGCGTCGTATCGGGGGTCGCCCTCGTGCTTGTAAGAGCTCTCGTGCTCCTCGTCGACGATGATCAGCCCGAGATCGCTCAGCGGCGCGAACACGGCCGATCGGGGCCCGACGCAGACCCTCGCCTCACCGCTTCGGAGCCGCTGCCACTCGTCGTGGCGCTCCCCGAGCCCGAGCGCCGAGTGCAGGACTGCCACCACATCGCCGAACCGCGCCTGAAAGCGCCACAGGACCTGGGGTGTGAGCGCGATCTCGGGGACCAGCACGATCGCCGAGCGTCCCGCCGCAAGCGTCTCGTGGACGGCGTGTAGATAGACCTCGGTCTTGCCCGAACCCGTCACGCCGTGCAGCAGAAACCCTCCGTCGACCGGGGCATCACCGGCTATCGCGCGACGCAGTGGCGCCAGTGCCCCCTGCTGATCGCTGGTCAACGCAGGAGCGACGACGGCCGCCGCGCCGAGTGGCCGCGGGACCGGGCGTCGCGGGCGAACGCGGGACTCGATCGCGACCAGACCGCGCCCCTCGAGCCGCCGCAGTCCCTCGGTCCCGAGATCAGCCGCGGCCGTAGGACCGCTGTGCCTGAGGGCCTCGAGTTGGCCGCGCTGGCGATCGGTCAGCCGAACAGCGGCGTCGTCCAGGGCCCCGGATCCGGCGGTCGTGAGCTCGGCGACGAGCGCACGCCTGGCCCCGACACCATCTGCCGTGCCGGGCGCGAGCATCAGCGTCAACGCCCGCGCGGTCGTCGAGCAGTACTCGCGGGCCATCCAGGCCGCCAGCGCGACCATCTCGTCGGGGAGCGAGACCGCCAGCACCTCGTCTGGCTCGACGAGCCGGTCGGGCTCGAGCTCCGAGCTGTCGGCGAGTTCGACCACCACCCCGAGCGGTCGCTGACCGCCGAACGGCACGCGCAGGACCGAGCCGACGCCGACCCGTCCGTCGTCGTCACCGAGTGCGTAGTCAAACGGCCGATCCAACGCGCGGGTGCGCGTCAGCGGCACCACGCGCGCGATCATCGTCGATTCTCGGGGCGGCGGCTCACCGCAGCGAATCTAGTAACGGGCGAGGATGGCGCCTCGTTCGGAGTCCTGGAGGGGGCCTGGTGCCGGGCGATGGCGGCGCCAGTACCCTCGAGGCGTGGATCCCGAACCCGATGAGGTCATCTTCTTCCACGGCCATCCGTCGTGGCTGTCACTCGCGGCGCTGCTGATCAAGGGCCTGCTGGTGTGCGTGGCGGCGGGCGCGATCGCGGGGATTGTGAGCGCGATCACGAACGGCAACGTCCAGATCGGCTGGGTGATCGTCGTCGTCGTTGTCGTGTTCATCATCCTGATCGTGGTCGCATGGCTCCGGCGCGTGCAGACGACCTACTCGATCACCAGCCGCCGCCTGACGATCGAAACCGGGATCCTCTCCCGCGAGCTGCATCAGACGCGCTTGGAGCGCGTCCAGAACGTCAACGCGACGCAGTCGTTCGTCGAGCGGCTGATACGAATCGGGACGGTGGACTTCGACACCGCCGGCGAGTCTGAGTACGACTTCGCGTTCCGGGGCGTATGCGCACCGCGTGAGATCGTCCGAACCGTCGACCGGGCGCTGCACGAGCTGGGCCACGACACCGGGCCGCGCGCGAGCGCCGGCGTCTGACCGAGCGCGACGCGGCAGGCCCGATCGGGTGCCGCGGTTCGAACGATCGCAGCGCTGCGGGCGTTTGATCAGGCGGCCGCCGACCGGC
>DATNKY010000400.1:0-2037 GCA_035603155.1 Solirubrobacteraceae bacterium | reverse complement strand
TCATCGGCGTCCCCGGATCGGCGTCAAGCACGACGTCCGTCGATCGCCGCGTCGCGGGGGAGACCACCGTCACCAACAGCCGCATAAATCACCCCAAAGCGCGGATTACTAGCGCTGATCGGCCCGTCACCTTTTGCACGGGTGCGAAGCCCCTCCGGTTCAATAAAATTTGCTACTGATTCATCACTAGTTGTGCAGCAAGAAGCAGCGGCGGACCTCGCCTCCGACGGCAGGCAATAGACTGGAGGCTGCCACTGTTCTAGTTGGCGCGGCCACGCACTTGCGTGGCGCGATTCCCGATGTCGAATGAGCGAGACTTCAACGATGCCCGCACCGCAGCAGACCACCACGACGACCGCCATCCATGAGACCGCGGTTGGCCTGGCGACCCGCGACGACGTGCGTAATGTCGCTATCGTCGCGCACGTCGACCACGGCAAGACCACGCTGGTCGACGCCATGCTGTGGCAGTCGGGCGCGTTCGGCGCGCACGCCCACGTCAACGAGCGAGTCATGGACTCCAACGACCTGGAGCGCGAGAAGGGGATCACGATCCTCGCCAAGAACACCGCGGTCAAGCACGGCGGCCTGACGATCAACATCATCGACACGCCCGGCCACGCGGACTTCGGCGGCGAGGTCGAGCGCGGCCTGTCCATGGTCGACGGCGTGGTGCTGCTGGTCGACGCCAGCGAGGGCCCGCTCCCGCAGACCCGGTTCGTGCTCCGCAAGACCCTCGAGGCGAACCTCCCCGTCATCCTCGTCATCAACAAGGTCGACCGCCCCGACGCGCGCATCGCCGAGGTCATCGACCAGTGCTACGAGCTCTTCATCGACCTCGACGCGAGCGAGGAGCAGATCGAGTTCCCGATCGTCTACGCCGCCGCGCGGGCGGGCCGCGCCTCGTTGAACCGGCCGCAGGACGGCGGGATGCCCGACAGCGAGAACCTCGAGCCGCTGTTCGACGTGATCCGCGAGACCGTCCCGGCGCCGGTCTACGACCCCGAGGCCTCCCTGCAGGCGCACGTCACCAACCTCGACGCGTCCGCCTACCTGGGCCGCATCGCGCTCTGCCGGATCCACAACGGCACCATCCGCCGGGGCCAGCAGGCCGCCTGGTGCAAGACCGACGGCTCGATCGAGCGGGTGAAGATCACCGAGCTGCTCCGCACCGAGGCGCTCGAGCGGGTGCCGGCCGAGACCGCGGGCCCCGGTGACATCATCGCGATCGCCGGCATTCCCGACATCATGATCGGCGAGACCCTGGCCGACCCGAATGACCCGCACCCGCTGCCGCTGATCACGGTGGACGAGCCCGCGATCTCGATGACGATCGGCACCAACACCTCGCCGCTGGCCGGGCGGGAAAAGGGCACCAAGGTGACGGCCCGCCTGGTCAAGGACCGTCTTGACCGCGAGCTCATCGGCAACGTGTCGCTGCAGGTGCTGCCGACCGAGCGCCCGGACGCGTGGGAGGTCCGCGGCCGCGGCGAGCTCGCGCTCGCCATCCTGGTCGAGACCATGCGCCGCGAGGGGTACGAGCTGACCGTCGGCCGCCCGTCGGCGGTGACCAAGGAGATCAACGGCAAGGTGCACGAGCCGGTCGAGCGGCTCTCGATCGACGTGCCCGAGGAGTTCCTCGGCGCGGTCACCCAGCTGGTCTCGGTCCGCCGGGGCCGGATGGAGACGATGACCAACCACGGGACCGGCTGGGTCCGGCTCGCGTTCGTCGTCCCGTCCCGCGGCCTGATCGGGTTCCGCACCCAGTTCCTGACCGAGACCAGGGGCACCGGGATCGCGCACCACGTCTTCGAGGGCTACGAGCCGTGGGCCGGGGTGATCCGGGGCCGCCAGAACGGGTCGCTGGTCGCCGACCGGGCGGGCTCCTCCGCCGCGTACGCGATGTTCAACATCCAGGAGCGCGGGTCGCTGTTCCTCTCGCCCGCCACCGAGGTCTACGAGGGCATGATCGTCGGCGAGAACTCGCGGATGGACGAGATGGACGTGAACATCACCAAGGAGAAGAAGGTCACCAAC
>DATNKY010000441.1:0-3854 GCA_035603155.1 Solirubrobacteraceae bacterium | reverse complement strand
GACCGGCGGGATGGCCGACCGCTCGCGTGCGCGACGAGCCGTAGCGAACACAGAGCTGCTCGACATGCTCTACGCGTTCGAGCTGACCCGCGCGATCTGCGCCGCCGCCGAGCTCGGGATCGCGGACCTGCTCGTCGACGGACCGCGGACCGTCGAACAGCTCGCTGGCGTCACCGGTACCCGCCCCGAGCTGCTGTACCGCCTGCTCCGTGCGCTCGCGAGCCGAGGCATTTTCGAACAGTCAGAGCACGACGGCCGGCAATTCGCGCTGACCGAGCTCGCCGAGTCGCTGCTGCGCGAGGGGCCTGGGGGAACCGTCCACGACTACGCGCTGTACGTCGGTAAGCCTTTCCTGCAACGGTCGTGGGAGCAGCTCGTGCCGACGCTGCGGACCGGCCGGCCGGCGTTCGACCTCGCTCATGGGTTGCCGTTGTTCGAGTACCTCGCGAGCGAGCCGAGCGCCGCGCAGAGCTTCAACGACGCGATGACGAGCCACTCCCGCCGCGACGCCGAGGCGGTGATCGACGTCTACGACTTCGCTGACGCAGGGACGATCGTCGACGTCGCCGGCGGTCACGGCACACTGATCGCCAAGATCCTCGTAGCCGCCCCCGGAGCCGACGGCGTCCTGTTCGATCTGCCGCAGGTGGTCTCCGGAGCACGGGAGCCGCTGCGCACCGCGGGGGTCGCCGATCGATGCCTGCTCGTCGAGGGGGACATGTTCGAATCGGTCCCGGTCGGGGGTGACATCTACACGCTCAAGCGAGTGCTGCACGACTGGTCCGACGAGCAGGCGATCGCGATCCTGCGCAACTGCCGCGCTGCGATGAGCGAGGGCGGCCGGGTGCTAGTGATCGAGATCGTCATCGACCCCGGCCCGGGCGGCCATCTCGCGAAGTTCTATGACCTGATGATGATGGTGGTCGCCAGCGGCCGCGAACGTACGGAGGCCGAGTACGCGGAGCTGTTCGACGCGGCGGGGCTCAGGCTCGCGCGGATGATTCGGACGCCCGGCCCGCTCAGCGTGATCGAAGCGGTCGGCGCCTACTGAGGCTCGCCGACAGACCGTAGTCGGCGCCGGGTGCCCGTCGGCGGGCACCGGGCGTTGTCGACTATCGAACGACCAGCAGCGTGTCCAGCGTCGGATCCGAGCAGTAGGCGACGCGGCTGCCCGCGGCGGCCTCGGCACGGAGCTGATCGAGCAGCTCGGCGGTGACGAGCTCGCCGGGTGCCAGGGCCGGGATCCCCGGCGGATACGGAGCCGCGGTCTCGGCCGAGATGCGCCCTATCGCGCGCTCGGCGCTGACCCGCTCGCGGGGGGCGAAGAATGCGTCCCGGGGGCTCATCCGCGCCTCCGGTCGCACTGACCAGACCGTCGACGGAGAGACCAGCCGGGGGTGGGCGCGCCGCCGCTCGAGTGAGCGCCGCAGCGCCGCGATCAGGCGATCGACCGAGGCGTCATCGTCGCCGATCGTCAGCAGCGCCACGATTACGTCGCGGTCGGCGAGCTCGACCCGAACCCCGGCCTCGAACATGTCCTCCTCGACGTCGAAGCCGATCGCGCCGGTGCCGGCGAGGACGAGCACCAGCTTGAGCGAATCGAAGTCGTTCGCGGTTGGGAACTTACGCGTGATCCGCTCATCGAGCACATAGAGGCCGGCGATGTCCGCCAGCTCTCGCCGGAAGCGGCGCGCGAGCTCGAGTGACTGGGCCAGCAGCTCCTCGCCCCTGGTCGCCATGATCCGCCGTGCGCGGTCGATCGACGCGGCGATCGCGGCGCTCGGGCTCGTGGTGTTGAGCAGCTCGAAGGCCGCGTTGAGCCGTTGAAAGTCGAGCAGGTCCCCGCGCGCGAGCAAGATCGCGCTCTGCGTGAAGGCCGCGAGCGTCTTGTGCGCCGAGATGATCATCCCGTCGGCGCCCGCGTGCATCGCGCCGCGAGGGAGCTCGGAATGCAGCCCGAGATGCGAGCCCCAGGCCTGGTCGACGATCACCGGTACGCCGGCGGCGTGGGCGCGCGCGACGATCGCCTCCAGATCGCTGATCACGCCGATGTAGGACGGCTCGACCAGCATCACCGCCCGGACTCCCTGTTCGAGCGCGCGTTGCACCTCGGCGACGGACAGACCCACGGACAGTCCGGTATCCGGGTCGATCTCGGGATGCAGCCAGACCGGCTCCAGCCCAGCGAGGATCAGCCCGGCGAACAGCGACTTGTGGAGGTTGCGCGAGACCGCGACGCGATCGCCCGGGGCCCCAACGGCGAGCGAGAACGCCTCGTTGCCGTGCGTCGAGCCGTTGACCGAGAAGCGGCAGAAGTCGGCCGACCACAGCTCGGCCGCGAGCTGCTCCGCTTCGCCGAGATAGTCGCCCGACAGCTGCGCGTCATCGGCACCGCTCGCGAGCGGCAGGTCGAGGTCGAGCAGCGGGTCCGTCAGCCACGGTGCGCGCTTGTGCCCGGGGGTCGTGAAGGTTGCGTCGGGGCGCTCGAAGAAGCGCTCGACGGCGTCAACCAGCGGCGCCTCGCGCTGGCGATCGCCTTCGCGGTCCGTGATCGTCATCGCCGGGCGCCGTCCATGCCGGCACGGCAATCTAGCCGGACGCGCACCCGCTCAGGCTCCCGGTGTCCCGGCGGCGAGGGCCCGATCGGCGCTCCCGAGCCGCAGGTACAGCGCCTGGAGCGCGAGCCACAGTTCGGCGACATCGGCGGTGGAGTCGAGCTTGCGGTGCGTCAGCTCCTCGATCCGCCGGATCCGGTACACGAGCGTCTGCTTGTGGACGAACAGCTCCTTGGCCGCCCGCTGCCACGACCGGTTGCAGGTCAGGAACACCCGCAGTGATTCAACGAGCTCAGTGCCGTGTTCGCGGTCATAGTCGAGCAGCGGGCCGATCACCCGGGTCACGACCGTCTCGGCCTCGGTCAGCGTGCGCGGCAGAAACAACGGACTGTTTTCGCCGTAATGCACGACGGGCGCTCCGATCGCCTGCGCCGCCTCAAGCGCCCACTGCGCTTCGCGAACGGCGTCGGGAGCGCGTGAGATGCCCTGAAAGGGATCGCTCAGTCCGACCTGCACGGCGCTGTCGAGCTCCTGGCGCAGCACACCGGCGCTCGCCCGCTGTCCGCCCATCAACACCAGCGCGCACTGCTCGCGGGACAGCAGCAGGTGCGGCAGGTCGCGCTCGCTGAGCCGGTGGTGGAGCTCCTCGAGCGCGGTACGGTCGCCGTTCGCGCAGGCGGCAATCACGAGCTGCTCCCCGCCGAGGCCATGCGCGTCGAGCTGCTGCGTCGCCGAGCCTGACTCGAGCGTCCCTTCGACGATGTGGGCGAGCAGCTGCGAGCCGACTCGCAGCGCCTGCTCGCGCTCGGCGGCCATCCGCTCGACCTGGAGCGCCGCGATGGTCGCCACGTGCTGGAGCAGCGACAGATCGGCGTGCGAGCCCCGGCGCGGAGTTGCGACCAGCACGGTCGCGCGGCGCGAGGGGACCGGGACGACGAGCGCAATCGTGTTCCCGACCGCGATCCGGGTCAGTGCCGGCAGCGGTCCCTTGCGATCGGCCAGCTCATCGATCAGCGCGTTGGCCAGACGTTCCGGCGCCGGCGCGAGGCCCGGAAGGACGGGCGTCGCTCTGCGGCTGTCGAGCACGTACAGCCGGCAGCGGAGCTCTTCGGCGAGCGTGTCGATCAGCGGCCCGGTGTCCTCGTCGTTGATCATCCACTCGCGCAGCCGGTCGTACAACCGCACGGTGCACACCAGCCGCCGCTGCTCCTCGTGTTGGTTCGATTCGGCGACCACGCGTGACAGCGCGATGAACGGGACCTCGTAGGCGGTCAGCAGGATCGGGAACTGGAGCTCGTT
>DATNKY010000239.1:0-2232 GCA_035603155.1 Solirubrobacteraceae bacterium | reverse complement strand
CACCGGCGGGCGCGTGCCCGCCGGTGGGTCACTGCGCCGCGGCGCTCACCCTGAGAGCGCCAGACGTGCGTCTAGACTCTCTGCGGGAGGGCCGCTCGGCCCACAGTGCCAGGACGGCTCCCGTTTCGCCAATACCGGCTCCACCTTTGGGGTGCAACGATGAGGAGCACGACTGATACAGGGACGCTGACGGCTCACGTCCCCACGGTGCTGCTCACACACCTAGAACAGGCGCCGAACGAGAAGGTACGCAACCTTGATGCGACGGTTGTGTTCGCTGATGTCTCGGGTTTCACGCGCCTGTCCGAGCGGCTCGCGCGAGCGGGCAAGGAGGGCGCCGAGCAGTTGACCGACGCGATCAACGCGTGTTTCAGCGCGCTGCTCGCCGAGGCCTACCAAAACGGTGCGTCGCTGATCAAGTTCGGAGGCGACGCGCTGCTCCTGTGGTTCGACGGAGATGACCACCCCGCGCGCGCGTGCACTGCAGCGGTCGCGATGCGCCAGACGCTGCGCGACCTGAGCGCCGATCGGATCGGCGCGATCAAGGTCGGCCTGCGGATCTCGATCGGTATCCACAGCGGCACCTACGAGACGTTTCTGGTCGGCGGTTCGCACAGCGAATACCTGATCGCCGGGCCGGCGGCGAGCACCGCGGTCGCGATGGAGTCGGTCGCCTCTGCGGGGCAGATCCTCGTCAGCGCGGCGACGGCCGAACTGCTTGGGCAGAAGGCCCTCGGCGCGCCGCTCGGTCCCGGGGTACTGCTGTCGCGTTCACCTGACAGTGCACCCCATCCCCGCCGTACGCTCCCGCGGGCGCCGCGCGATGTCGTCGCCCGCTGCCTCTCGACCGAGCTGCGGGCGCACCTGCTGGCGGCGCCGGCCGCGCCCGAGCACCGCACTGCGATCATCGCGTTCGTGCAGTTCGGCAGCCTCGACGAGGTGATCGCCGAGCACGGTGCCGAGGCGGCGGCGGAGAAACTCGACCAGCTCGTCCGCGTCACTCAGGAGGGGGCCGACCGCTACAAGGTGTGCTTCCTTGGCTCGGACGTCGCCGTCGACGGCGGCAAGCTGTTGCTCAGCGCCGGGGCGCCGCGCGCGGTCGGCGACGACGAGGAGCGGATGCTGCTGACCCTCCGCCACCTGATCGAGGCCGAGACCGACCTTCCGATCCGGATCGGCGTCAACCGCGGGCATGTGTTCGCCGGCGATGTGGGCCCGTTCTACCGGCGGACGTACACGGTGATGGGAGACGCGGTCAATCTGACCGCGCGGCTCAGCGCAAAGGCGCCATGGCGAGCGATCTACGCGACCGCCGGCGTGCTCGATCGCTCGCAGACGCGGTTCGAGCGGACGGAAGTGGAGCCGTTCACCGTCAAGGGCAAGTCGCGTCCGGTCGAGGCGTGGGAGGTCGGTCATGTGCTCGGCGCCGCGCCGCCGCGCTCGGCCCAGATGGTGATGCCGATGCTCGGCCGTGACCGCGAGGTCGCGGCCCTTCGCCGGGGCGTCGATGATGCGCGCAGCGGACGGGGCGCGATGATCGAGATCACCGGTGAGACCGGCAGCGGAAAGTCACGGCTGCTCGCCGAGGCACGCAAACTCGGCGCCCAGATGCGACCGATGCAGGCGATGTGCGAGGCCTACACCCAGACGGTTCCTTATGCGACCTGGCGCGAGCCGCTGCGTCACCTGCTGGGGCTGACGCGCGATCACGGCGATGAGATCGTGGTCCAGCGATTGCGCGAGCACGTCGGAACCCAGCGGCCGGACCTCGCGCCGTGGCTGCCCTTGCTGGCGATCGCGTTCGGGGTCGAGGTGCCCAGTACCCGCGAGGTCCGCGATCTGTCGGCCGAGTTCCGCGAGGCCAAGCTGCACGAGGTGCTGCTCAGCTTCCTCGCGCCGTACTTCGGGATTCCGACGCTGATGGTGATCGAGCACGTGCACCTGATGGACGCGGCGTCGGCCGGGCTGCTCGCCGCCGTCGCCGAGGCGCTGGCGAGCTCCGCGTGGCTGGTCGTAGTCACCCGGCGCGACGTCCACGACGGCTTCGTCCGTGCGCCGGCGAACGCGGTCGGACTCGAGCTGGGGCCGCTCTCGCGCGAGGATGCGCTCGCGCTCGCCGAGTCGACGCCAGAGGCGCACGTCCTGCCGCCGCACGTCCTCGACCTGGCCGTCGAGCGCTCCGGGGGGAGCCCGGAGTTCCTGCTCGACCTGCTGTCGACCGCGGCCGGCGGG
>DATNKY010000342.1:0-7486 GCA_035603155.1 Solirubrobacteraceae bacterium | reverse complement strand
CCCACGGCGGGGTGTTACTCGACGTCTCGCACCTACCCGCCGCATTCGTCAAAGAGCAGCTGCCGAGCATGTACGACCAGTTCACGGAGCTCGCCGGCGTCGACATCACGCACGCGCCGATGGAGGTGGGACCGACCTGCCACTACTTCATGGGCGGCGTTCGCGTCGACGCGGAGACCGGGAGAAGTACCGTGGCCGGGCTGTTCGCCACCGGCGAGTGCTCGGGCGGGATGAACGGTGCCAACCGGCTGGGCGGCAACTCGCTCTCTGACCTGCTCGTGTTCGGAAAGCGCGCCGGCGAGCGTGCAGCGCAAGACGCCGCAAAGGCGCCGGCTCCCCAGATCGACGAAGCGCAGCTCGCGCGGGCCGGGGGCGAGATGACGGACTACCTGTCGGGACCTGGACGTGAGGATCCCTATCGACTCCACGCCGAGCTGCAGTCCACGATGCAGGATGACGCCGGCATCTTTCGCGACGAGGTGGGGCTGACCGCGGTCCTCAATCAACTCGACGAGTTCGACCGGCGTATGTCAGAGGTCCTTGCCCCGTCGAGCACCACCGTCTACAACCCCGGCTGGCATCTCTGCCGCGATCTTCGCAACATGCTGATTGTCTCCCGGGCTGTGGCGAGTTCCGCGCTGCTGCGCCAGGAGAGCCGCGGCGCCCACAGCCGGCTCGACTTCCCGGCGTTCGATGACTACTGGGGTGAGCACAACATCGTCGTCCGCAAGGACGGCGAGGAGATGAACCTCGAGCCCAGACCGGTCGTCAAGGCAGACGAACTCGTGTCGCTCGTCGACGAGCGCAAGAAGACCGAGCGGGATGCTTTGAAAGAACCGATCATGGACCACATAGCATGACGTCTCTCGCCGCGGGCTCGGTCCCTTGGATCGAGCAATGAGCAAGCGCACGCTCCACATCTGGCGAGGTGACACTGCGGGCGGTGACCTTGTCGCCTACGAAATCGAGGCCGAGACCGGGATGGTCGTCCTCGACGCGGTGCTGGAGATCCAGCGCGGCCAGGCCAATGACCTGGCCGTCCGCTGGAACTGCAAGGCGGCCAAGTGCGGCTCGTGCAGCGCCGAGATAAATGGGCTACCGCGGCTGATGTGCAAGACGCGGCTGGATCACCTGCCCGAGGACGAGCCACTCACGGTCGAGCCGCTAAGGACGTTCCCGATAATCCGGGACCTCGTCACCGACGTCTCCTGGAACTACGAGGTGAACAAGAGGATTCCGCCGTTCACGGCAAAGCCCGATGCGGAGTGGGCGATCGGACAGCAGGACGTCGACCGGGTCGCCGAGTTTCGCAAGTGCATCGAGTGCTTTCTCTGCCAGGACGTGTGCCACATCCTGCGCGACCACCGGCTGCAGTCGAGCTACTTCGGGCCGCGCTTCCTGGTCCGGATCGCAAGTTTGGAGATGCATCCGCTTGACACGCTCGACCGGCTAGACCTCACTACCGACGAAGGCGGCCTCGGACTCTGCAATATCACCAAGTGCTGCACCGAAGTCTGCCCCGAGGGCATCCACATCACGGACAACGCGATCATCCCCCTCAAAGAGCGCGTCGTCGACCGCCGCTATGACCCGTTCATGAAGCTCGTCCGCAGGATCGCAAGGCGTAAGCGGCGCTGACGCCGTCAGCCCGACGGTTCCTCAGACCCGCGGCATCGACCGCCGGCGGGTAGCGAACTTGCTGTCGATCAGCCGACCTTCGGATAAAGCGACGACGGGGCCGATCGCGACATCCCGAGCCCGCGGGTCGTGATCCTCACGTATCGAGGATGACGTGCTCCACGGGAGGGGCCTGCGGCTGCTCAGCGGACAGCGGGAGGGCTACGATGACACTCCGCAACGTCGCACGGTCGCAGCCACGCGGTCGTATCGGGAAGGAGTCGAACAGGCAATGGGCGTCGATCACGGTCCCGGTGTGGGAGTGCTGGAGGATCCGCTCAGGAACAAGGGCACTGCCTTCTCCGAGAAGGAACGCTCGGAGCTGGGCTTGAGTGGCCTGCTGCCGACCGTGGTGGAGACACTGGAGCAGCAGGTGCTCCGCAGGTATCAGGCCTACCAGAAGCAGCCAACCAACGTGGCCCGGCACATTAATCTGCGCGCGCTCCAGGACACCAACGAGACGCTCTTCTACCGGCTCGTGTCCGAGCACATCGAGGAGATGCTGCCGATCCTCTACACGCCGACCGTCGGGGTGGCCTGCCAATACTTCAGCGAGATCTACCGCCGTCCGCGCGGGCTTTTCATCTCATATCCCTACCGGGACCGTATCGGGGAGATCCTGCGCAACCGGCCTCGACGGGAAGTCGATGCCATCGTCGTCACCGACGGGCAAAGGGTTCTCGGACTGGGAGATCAAGGCATCGGCGGTATGGGCATCCCGATCGGCAAGCTGTCGCTGTACACGGCTCTGGGTGGCATAGACCCGGCGCGCACCCTGCCGGTGCTGCTCGACGTCGGCACCGACAACGCGGAGCTCCTCGACGACCCCGTGTACCTCGGCTGGCGCCACCGCCGTATCGGCGGCGCCGACTATGACGACTTCATCGACCGGTTCGTCCAGGCCGTGCGCTCCGAACTGCCCGACGTGCTGCTGCAGTGGGAGGATTTCGCCACTCCGCACGCCCTGCCGATCCTGGAGCGCTACCGCGACCAGCTCCTCACCTTCAACGATGACATCCAGGGCACCGCCGCGATTGTCCTGGCCGCGCTCTCCGCTGGGGCGGCTGCCAACGGGTCGCGGCTGCGCGACCAGACGGTGGTGATGCTCGGTGCGGGGTCGGCTGGAATCGGAGTCTGCGAGCAGGTCGTGCGGTCGATGATGGCCGACGGCCTGTCCGAGCAGGACGCCCGCGCCAGGATCTGCGTGCTCGACAGCGAGGGCCTGCTCACGACAGACCGCCCTGGCCTCGACCCTGCGCAGCGGCGCCTCGCCCAGCCGCCGGGCGTCGTGCCGAGCAGGGAACCTGGCCAGCCAGTCGACCTCATCGATGCGATCGACGCTATGCACCCAACCGCCCTTATCGGTCTGTCGACTGCGGCCGGTGCCTTTACCGAGGGGGTCGTCCGCCGCATGGCCGCGCACGCGAAGCGGCCGATCATCATGCCGCTGTCCAATCCGACGAGCCGCAGCGAGGCCCGGCCACAGGATCTCGCGGACTGGACCGAAGGCCGCGCTCTCGTGGCCAGCGGATCCCCGTTCGGACCGATGCAGGTCGGCGGCGCCAGCATCCCCGTCGCCCAGTGCAACAACATCTACATCTTCCCCGGGGTCGGCTTGGCCGTGACCGCCGTGCGCGCAACTCGCGTCACCGACGCGATGATTAGCGCGGCCGCCGCCGCCGTCGGTGACGCCGCGACAATCCGCCGCGACCCGCAGGGGACACTGCTGCCCGACCGCGCTCAGCTCGCAGACACTGCACGGGTCGTGGCGAGCGCCGTCGCCAGGGCCGCAGTCGCCGATGGCGTCGCGCCGGCGCTGTCGGGTAATCAGATCGACGAGGCCATCCACCGCACCAGATGGCTACCGCGCTATCAGTCCTGATCGACTGACGTGATCCGCTATCGGGTCTGCGGGGCGCAAGCCCGGGTGGCCCACTCACGGCACGGGTGAAAGGGATCGGCCCGTGTCAGGTGAGAACGGCGGACGAGCCCAGCGGACAGTCGCTGCGGTAGTTCCTCGCCGATGAGCTGAGCCGCATCGCGGACCGATCGAGCGTCGACGGCCGCTCGTGCTGACCGTCGACGGCCGGCTGAGGGGGCGGTCGCGCATCGCACTAACCGAACGCTCGCCCACGTCGGGCCGCCGGTCAAGGCAGGCCCGGCGTTTGGCGATGGGTCGGGATTATGTCGGGCGCGGCTACCAGGCGGCTACAGGTGGCCCTTGGGCGTAGGCTTCGGCGACTGGCGCGTAGGTGATCTCCCCGTTCTTGACGTTCAGGCCCCGCGCGAAGCCGGGGTCCTCGGCGAGAGCGGCGTCTACGCCTTCGCTGGCGAGCCGGCGGACGTAGGGCAGCGTCGCGTTGGTAAGGGCCCTCGTCGCCGTTACCGGAACCGCGCCTGGCATGTTCGCCACGCAATAGTGGAGAATTCCGTCGACCTCGAACACGGGCTCGGCATGCGTCGTCGGGTGTGAGGTTTCAAAACAGCCCCCTTGGTCGATGGCGACGTCGACGATCACGGAACTGGGTTTCATCAGACCAAGCATCTCGCGCGTGACCAGGTGCGGGGCGACGGCGCCGGGGACCAGCACGGCGCCGATGACGACGTCCGCTTCTCGGAGCTCCTGCTCGAGGATGATCGAGTCGGACATAAGGATGCGGGCTCGCGAGCCGAAGTACTGGTCCAGCTCGTGCAGGCGGTCGAGCGAGCGCTCGAGGATCGTCACCTCTCCCTCGGCACCGAGGGCGATGCGTGTCGCACCCTCGCCGACTACGCCACCGCCGATCACGAGGACCCGGGCGGGGGCCACACCGGTGACTCCGCCCATCAGCACTCCGGGGCCGCCGAGTGGAGACTGCAGGAAGTAGGCGCCTGCATGCGCGGCGAGCCGTCCGGCGATCTCGCTCATCGGCGCGAGCAGCGGCAGCCGCCCGTCCGCCGTCTCGACTGTCTCATAAGCGATCGCTGTGGCCCCGGAGCTCAGGATCGCCTCGGTTTGCGCGCGGTCGGGCGCGAGATGGAAGTAGGTGAACATCGTCAGGTCCGCATGCATGAGCGAGTATTCCGGCTCGACCGGCTCCTTGACCTTGAGCAGCAGTTCGCTCTGCTGCCACACCTCCGCGGCAGCCGGGAGGATCTGCGCTCCGACGACCGTGTAGGCGTCGTCGGAAAAGCCCGACCCGACACCCGCTCCGGCCTCGACCAGGACCTCAGACCCGAGCGCGACCAGCTGCTGCGCGCCGGCCGGTGTAAGCGCTACCCGCCGCTCGGCCTGCTTGATCTCCTTGACGACACCGATCCGCATTCCGTCACCTCCACACAATCATTGGGTTTGCTTGAAACGTCACGCTGGGCTCGCGGTCGGGCCAGCCGTTGGCTTCTTTGCCGCGGGTGTCGGCTTGAGAGCCTGAGTCCCTGCCCGGGCGGACACTGGGGTCAGTCGGATGTGGTGTCCGCGCGAGGCGAAATATCCGATCACCAGCGCCAGCACCCAAACAGGAGCCACGTACAAGGCGATCCTCGTGTCGTGATTGAACGCCAGCAGCACCAATACCAATGTGAGGAACGCCAGCGCGAACCAGTTCCCGCCCGGCGTCAGCGGCATCCGGAACTTGCCCTCGGGCAGCCGGCCGGCGTTGACCGCTCTGCGGTAGCGCAAGTGCGAGACCATGACCATCCCCCACACGAACAGCCCACAAACGGTGGCGATGCTCGTGATATAGGCAAACGCGCTGGCAGGAATGAAGTAGTTCAGCACGACCCCGCCCAGCATCGCCACGAACGAGACCATCATCCCCGTCGCGGGAACCTTGTGGCGACTGACCTTGCGAAGGGACGCGGGCGCCTGACCGAAACCCGCGAGCGTGTACAACATGCGGCCCGTGCTGAAGATGCCGCTGTTACATGACGACAGCGCGGCAGTCAGCACAACGAAATTGACGATCCCGGCGGCGGTCGGAATCCCGACCCGAGAGAACACCACCACGAACGGGCTCTGGCTGGGGTTCAAGTGGTTCCAAGCGACCAGCGACATGATGATCGTCAGAGCGCCGATGTAGAAGATCAAGATGCGCCAGATCACCTTGTTGATCGCAGACGGGATCGTCTTCTCGGGGTTCTGTGCCTCGCCCGCAGTCACCCCGATCAGCTCGACTCCCAAGAACGCGAACATCACGATCTGCAGAGCCAAAAATGGCCCGCTGAAACCCTTGGGGAGGAACCCACCGTGCGACCAGAGGTTCGAGAAGCTCGCGGTATGACCGAGATCGCTGATGCCCAGCAGGATGATCGCCAAGCCGAGCAGAATCATGCCGATGATCGTGACCACCTTGATGATCGCGAACCAGAACTCGAACTCGCCGAACACGCCGACCGCGATCAGATTAACCCCCAGGAGCACCACCAACGCCGCCAGCGCGGGCACCCACTGCGGTAGCCCCGGCACCCAATACTGCACATAGATCCCAGCCGCTGTGATCTCCGCCATCGCGATCACCACCCACATCAGCCAGTACGTCCAAGCGGTCGCGAACCCCGCCCACGGACCGACGAACTCATCGGCGTAAGTCGCGAACGAGCCCGACACGGGCCGGTAGAGCATCAGCTCACCAAGCGCTCGCATGATCAAGAAGATCACGACACCAGCGACCGCGTAAGCCAACAGCAGAGACGGACCCGCCTGCTGGATCGCCTTTGCCGAGCCGAGGAACAGACCGACTCCGATCGCGCCACCGATCGCGATCATCTGGATATGCCGTTCCTTCAGCCCACGATGAAAGTCCTCGTGAACCGCCTCGTCGGGCAGTACGAACTCCTGCGCCGCGCTCTCCACGTCGCCCTTGTGTGTCGCTGAACGATTCACGCTCCCGGCTCCTGACGCGTTGGCTCCCATGACCTTGAGGTCACACACACGCCGGCCGAACGCTAGAGCCGGAAAAGCATTGCTCGCCGAAGGTAGGGGCGAAGCTGCAATCAGTCTACCCCTGCAGTCAAACCATCGTGAAAGCCACCTTGGGTCGGGCGGGTGTCCACGCGCGGCTCGCCTGGGGGGCCGAAGCGACAATCCCGATCGGGCCCGACCGGCCTCCCGACTCGGCGACCAGCGGCAGCAGATGACGCCGGGTCCCGAGACGCCCGCTTAGCGCTTTGCCGTGCGGAGCAGTTCTCAACCCTGATCTGGTGTCTGGGTCGCGCGGAGGGAAAGGCACGCGGACCCCCGCGAAGCCAGCCCCACGAATAGCCAGCTAAAACACGCGTCGCGAGCGCCGACTGGACGGCCCAGGCTGCCTACCGCCTGATACCGCGGTGGCAGCGCTTGTGTGCCGGGAGCTCAAAAGCACGTGTTGGCCCACGTGCATCCGGAACCGCACACGTGCCAACGATCACCGCAGTACAGAGCCTGTACTCGATTAGGCGCCGGCGCTGTTAGCTGTCGCCAGGGTCGACAAGTTCGAGCGCGCCGAAGCCGGCTAGCGGCCCGTCCATGAGGAACATCTCGATCGTCAGGTCGGGCTCGACGTGGGCCTGGCTGAGGAACGCGAGCACCTTGCGTCCGGTGAGCTCCTCGATCATCTCGCTGTAGCGGGTCTTCATCATGCGTTGGAAGTCGCGGCGCATTTCGAGCACCCGTTCTGGTTCGCCGCCGCCCATCATCGTGCGCTCAATCGCGGTGAAGCCACTGTCGGTGAGCACGCAAACGACCAGGTTGTCCAGCAGGTAGGTCTTGGCCTTGATCGGTCCGCGTCCATAGTGCTCGCGCACGAGCGAGACGATCCGGTTGGTGATCTCAGCAAGCAGCTTGCCGCCCGCG
>DATNKY010000439.1:0-2038 GCA_035603155.1 Solirubrobacteraceae bacterium | reverse complement strand
ATCCGCCGATCACGTCGAGCATCAGCGCCGTGTCACGGACGGTCCGGGTGAGCGCGTGCTTGGTCGCGAGCCCGTCGAGGACGATTCCGGCAAACGGCGCGAACGAGCCCCGGCTCCGGCGGGGCTTGAGGCCGACCAGGCCGCAGCACGAGGACGGCATCCGGATCGAGCCGGTCGCGTCACCGCCGGACGCGGCACCGACGAGCCCCGCGGCCACGGCGGCGGCCGACCCACCGCTCGATCCTCCCGGCGACAGGCTTTTGTTCCACGGGTTCAACGTCGGTCCGAACAGCGCCGGCTCGGTCGCACAGTGGTTGCCGAACTCGGGCGTGTTGGTGCGCCCGCAGATGATCAGCCCCGCGGCCGCATACTGCTCGACTGTCCATGCGGTCTGGGTCGCGACGTGGTCGCGCAGCGCCCGTGAGCCCATCCGCTCCGGCACCCCGGCCTGGGGTTCTGCGAGGTCCTTGACGAGGAACGGCACCCCGGCGAGCGGGCCGTCGCCGAGCGGGCCCGAAGCCGCCGCGCGCGCCGACTCGAATTGCTCGTGCACGAGGACGTTGAGCTCGCGCGCGCCCTCGAGTGCCACGATCGCCGCGTCCACGAGTTCGAGCGCCGATACCTCGCCGCCGCGGACCAGCGCAGCCTGCTCGGTGATGTCCTTGCGCATCAGCTCCGCGGCCACGGATCAGCACTCTAAAGTGCGCGCGGCCGCGCCGCCGTGAAGGCCCGACCACCCGGCCGGCCCCTGGCGGATCAGCCGCGCGCCTTGAAGTGCGCCTCTCCTCGCGTGCTGCTCTGCTTCGCGGCGGTGACCGACGCCGACGCACCGCTGGTCGGCGTGCCGTTGCCGACCGCGATCGAGAAGATATGCATCGCGTTGATGCCGTTCCCGACGCCGCTGCCGACCGTCGGCAGCGTGACCGACGCGACGGTCTTGCCTGGGTCGAGCGGCACCGACGCGAAATACACGCTCACAGGATGCGGCGTCTGCGTGCTGCTCGCGAAGTTCCAGCTCGACGTAGTGGTCGCGATCTGATCGCCGCTCACCGGGGCGTTGTTGAACCAGTCCGCCATCGAGATGCTGTACGGCTGGGTGCTGCCGTCGGTGTAGGTGATCGTGCCGCTCCCAGACGCCGCGCCGAATCCAGCGGAGCCGAGAAAGCCGAGCTCGTCCCCGGATCCCGACAGGTCGATGATCTGTCCGTCGGCGATCACGTTGTCGGGCGCGCCGACCGGAGTCGGCCAGGTGAAGGTCACGCCGCCGATCGTCGCCTGGCCGCCGGCACTGAGCGCGGTCGGCGTCCCTGCCGCGAGCGCCTGCGCCGAGAAGCTCTCGCCGGTACCGTCGAAATCGGCAGCGGCCGGGTTTGAGTTGTCGCTGATCCCGGCGTTGTCGTAGGCGGCGGCGAGCGAGGCGAACGGTGCGCCCGTCGTCGGCGTCCCGTTGCCGATCGCCATCGCCCAAATGTGCATGGCCGTCGTTCCGCCGGCGTTCGCCACGATCGGGAGCGTCACCGACTGCACGGTCTTGTGCTGCTCGAGCGGCACCGACGCGAAGTAGATGCTCACCGGGTGGGGTCCGAGCGGGTTGCTCTGGAAGTTCCAGCTCGACGTGGTCGTCGCGATCTGGTCACCGACCGCGGGGGCGTTCGCGAACCAGTCGGCCATGTTGAGGTTGAATGACTCGCTCGAGCCGTCGGTGTAATTGACGGTCACGGTCCCGCTCGCGGTGCCGTTTTGGCTTGACCCGAGGAAACCGAGGTCCGTGCCGCTACCGGACAGGTCGACGGTCTGGCCCGACGTGACCACGTTGTCGCGCGTGCCCGCGGGCACATTCGGCCACGTGAACGTGGTCTGACCGATCGTGACCTTGGCGCCCGGCGTGAGCGCGTTCGGCGTGCCCGCCGCCAGCGCCTGTGCCGAGAAGCTGTCACCGACGTCGTCGTAGTTGGCGGCGGCCTCGTCGGAGTTATCGCTGATGCCGATGTTGTTGTCGGCCTTCTTCATCGACGCGAATGGCACGACGGTCGTGGTC
>DATNKY010000403.1:0-9749 GCA_035603155.1 Solirubrobacteraceae bacterium | reverse complement strand
CGCCCCGACGCAGGGCCAGCCGCTGTTGTGGCCGATCGAGATCGGTCCGGACGGTCAGTCGATCGTTGTCCCGTGGCTTGGTTCACATCCAGAAGTCGAGACCTACCCCTGGGTGGAGATCATCGAGACACCGACCGCGATCTGCGCCGTTGGCGCGCGGAAGGACATGGGCTACCAAGGCTGGCTTACCGCTGTCGGAATCAAGCACCGCATCCCCGGCCGCCTGAACGAGCCGCTCGGCAACCGGGTGTGCGTCGACCTCCACGGGCACGCCATGCAAGTGACGTCTACGACCGAACTCGGGCAGACAGGCCTTGAGGGGTGACGGCCGACCAGGCAAATGCCTGTTCGTTGCCGCCGCGTCGCGTCTGCGGTCGACTTTCAGCGGCCGGCGATGAGTTTTCGACGTGGGCCGAGTCCCTCTGCCTATGACTTCAACCGCAGACAAGGAGACCGATGACCATCGTCATCACCGCGTTTGACCGATCGCCCGACGGCGGCCTGGGCCTGGCGCGCGATACGCGCGTTCGCTGGGCGCTTGAAGAGGTAGGGCAACCCTACGAGGTGCGCCTTGTCTCGCTCCAGGCAAAGACGGAACCCGCGCATCTGCGCCTTCATCCGTTTGGGTTGATCCCGACTTATGAGGAGGGCGATCTGGCGCTGTTCGAGACAGGCGCGATCATCCTTCACATCGCAGAGCACCATGAGGGCCTGTTCTCAGACGATGCCGACGCGCGGGCGCGGGCGATTACCTGGATGTTCGCCGCGCTGAACACCGTGGAGCCCCCGATCCTCGAACTCGTGACCGCCAAGATCCTGGAGGGCGACAGGCCCTGGGCCGAACAGCGTCTTCCTCTGGTCAAGGACCGCATCCGCGATCGACTGGTTCAGCTGTCTGCCCGGTTGGGTGATGCCGACTGGCTCGACGGGCCGTTCAGCGCGGGCGACCTGATGATGGTCTCGGTGCTGCTCAGGCTCAGGCCTTCGGGCCTGCTCGACGAATTCCCGGAACTGGCCGCCTACGTTGCCCGCGGCGAGGCACGTCCCGCATACGAACGGGCCTTCGCCGCCCAATGGGCGATCAACGCCGCTGATCCGCAAGCCGGCTGACGAACGTCCGTCCTGGGTCGCCGTCGACCCCGCACTCGGATGTTCTAACGGAGAGGGAGGGATTCGAACCCTCGATGGACGAAACCGCCCATACCGGTTTTCGAGACCGGCGCATTCAACCGCTCTGCCACCTCTCCGGTGGGGCGGCAGACAAAGTTAGCGACGCGGGGCGACTAACGCCCGCAGCCGCCGCGCGGTGGTGCGCCTCACGCGGGTCTCAGTTCCCGATCGTTGGTCGTCGCGATCGCGCCACAGCGTTCGCATGTCCAGGCGACGCGCCCGGGATCGACCTTCATCGTCACCGGACAGCCCCATGCGTGGGGCGGGCACAGCTCGAGCCCGTCGGCGACGTGCCAGATCGCGGTGCCGATCGGGATCGGGCAGGCCGGGTTGTAGAGCGGCCCGGTCCCGTCGGTGAGAAACTCCAACGCGCGGGCTATTCCGCACGCGTTGACCTCGACCGGTCGCTCGAGGCGCTCGGCGAGGCCGATCAGCGCCTCTGCCCACTGCTCGACCCCGGAGCGCAGCGGCACCGCTGAGCAGAACGGCCCCGGACGCGCCCGGCGGCGGCAGCGCGTGGCGGTCGTGCGTAGCGCGTGGGCGACCCGGCGGCGGGTGCGCGCAGCCGCAAGTTGCTGGGCGCGGAGCGCGAGCGGCTCCGAGTTCTCCGGACAGCGGCCGACGGCAAGTTGCCGGTCGATTTGCCACCGGTGCACCAGTACGCGCATCCGCAGTCGCATACCCGTTCTGGTCCCGTCGCGGAGCGGCGCGCTATGCGCCGAGCGGGAACTCGTGGTGACCTTCATTGGGCTCTAGTGCGGCCGCCGCCTGGCGTGCCAGACCGCTGAGGGCTCCCGACTCGGCGGGGTTGTAGAGCGGGCTGTGCTCCGCGTCGCTGAAGATCCGCTCCGCGAGCGCCATCCCCTTGGCGCTGACCGGCTCCGGGCGGCCGAGCCGCTCGATCAGAGCCTGTAGCGCGGGCTCGGCGTCGACCACCGCGCGGCGGCGGATGATCACCACATTGTGCGGAAGGATCGCCGGCTTGCGCGCTTCGGCGATCGTTCGGCGCACCGTACGCGCGAGCAGGGTGCGCTCGCGCCTGCTGGTCAGCTGTGCTGCGCGCAGCGCCAGCTCGGGTGACGAGCCCGGGTCGGCTCCGGTCGCGAGCTCGGCGGTCAGCGCCGACCGGTGGGCGACGGTGCGCATTCGCACGCGCAGCGACGCGTCGGTTGTCGCACGGCCGAAACGAGCAGCGTCGTCCGGCGCGGTGTTGTCTCCGCCGGCGGTCGGCGGAAGTGCGATCGTTGGCATCTCATACTCCTGCGGTTGGCAGTTCAAATCGGTGCTGTCAACGGTAGGTCTGCCGTTGTGAAGCGGACCTACAGATGAGCGGCCGCGCCATCAAGATTTCGTGAAGGCGCGCCGGCTAGCGACGCGACGCGAAGAACGCGCGCAGAAGGTCGGCGCAGTCCTCGGCCAGGAGCCCGGATTGGACGTGCGGGCGGTGGTTGAGCCGGCGCTCGCCGAGCACGTCGAGCACGCTGCCGGCCGCGCCGGCCTTCGGATCGGCGGTGCCGAAGACGACGCGCGGGATCCGCCCGAGCACGATTGCGCCGGCGCACATCGCGCACGGCTCGAGCGTCACGTACAGAACCGAGTCGAGCACCCTCCAGCTGCCGAGCGCGCGGGCGGCCTCGCGCAGCGCGATCATCTCGGCGTGCGCGGTCGGGTCCTCGCGGACCTCGCGCTCGTTGTGGCCGGTGGCGAGCACCTCGCCGTCGCGGACGATCACCGCGCCGACAGGGATGTCGTCGTGCTCGGTCGCGCGCGCCGCTTCGCGGAGCGCGAGGCGCATGAAGTACTCGTCACGGGGGAAGAACTGAGAGCTCATTGCCGCGGGGCCGCTACCGTTCTGCCGGGCAGTTGGGCAACTTTGGGCCTCCCGATGATGTCTTAAGGGTCGTCAAGCTTGACCTCAGGCCCACGGGGCGCCACAAACAAAGACCCAGATGCACGATCGGCTTCTCTCTCACAGACTGCTCAGGACGAGCCTGGCCGCGTTTGCGCTCGCACTCGCCGCGATCGCCGTCGGGTCGGGTCCTGCCCGTGCAGGAACGTTGAGCGCCCGCGACGGCGCGCTCGGATACGTCCCGCACGAGGTGCTGATCGGCTACCGGCCGGGCCCAGTCGCCGCCGTAACGAGCGACTTCGAGCTACGCAACGGAATTCGAACCAGCGGCCGGGCGCCCGCGCCGAACTCCCGGTTGCTGCGCCTCCCCAACAGGGAAACCGTCAAGTCGGCGATGGCGCGTCTGCGGCGCGAGCCGGGGGTCAGCTACGCCGAGCCCAACTACATCGCGCACGCGGCCGGGCCGTTCTTCCCTGACGACCCCGGCCGCAGCCATAGGCGCCGCGGCTGGGAGCAGATGCAATGGAACATGCTGCCGCAGATGGGCGTCGATGCTCCCGACGCATGGGGCAATCTGCTCGCCGACCACAGGGCCGGCGGCCGCGGGGTGGTGATCGCGATCCTCGACACCGGGGTCGCTTACCGCGACTGGCACGAGTTCCGCAGGTCACCGGACTTCACCCGCACCCGCTTCGTGCACCCGTACGACTTCGTCGCCAAGAACAAGTTCCCGCTCGATCGCAACGGCCACGGGACGTTCGTCGCGGGCGTGGTCGCCGAGGGGACCAACAACGGTCGCGCGCTCACCGGTCTGGCCTACGGCGCGTCGATCATGCCCGTCCGGATACTCGACGCCAGTGGTCTGGGCGAGGAGTCCACGATCGCCCACGGGATCAGATACGCCGTCCAGAAAGGCGCTCAGGTAATCAACCTCAGCCTGGAGTTTCTGCCCAACCAGGTCACCTCGGCAGCCGAGATACCGCAGATCGTGAGCGCGATCAACTACGCCCACGCCCACGGCGTGACGGTCGTCGGCGCGGCAGGCAATGACGAGAGCGATCAGATCGCCTATCCGGCCCGGGCGCGGAACGTGATCTCGGTCGGCGCTACGACCAAGGACCGCTGCCTTGCCGAGTACTCGAACGGCGGTTCCGGCCTTGACCTGGTGGCGCCGGGGGGCGGGGACGACGCGACGATGCCCGACGACACCGACTGCCATCCCGAGCGAAGCCTGCCGCCGATCTACCAACTGACGCTCGTCAGCCCGCCGCACTGGGCGAGATTCGGGTACCCGAACTTCTACGTCGGCACCTCGATGTCGGCGCCCGCTGTATCGGCGACCGCAGCGCTGGTGATCGCCAGCGGCGTGATCGGGCGCGATCCCACGCCCGACGCGATCCTTACGCGGCTCGAGCAGACGGCGGTCGCGCTCGGCGGGATCAAGCCCAACGCGCAATATGGCTACGGGCTCGTCGACGCAGGCGCGGCGACCGCGCCGGGCCCACCTGTGTCGCCGCCACCGACTTCACCGCCGCCCCCGACGTAGAAGTCACCCGAGTCGCGCGAGCGCGTCTCAGGCCAGCTTCGTGATCGCGATAACCATCCCAACGAGCACGAAGAAGACGATCGCGGCCTGAGTCCAGAAGAAAAATCGAGGCATCTAATACCAAAGCTATCGTCCTCCCGATGGCGGAGTCACTGAGCCCGGCGCTCAAGGCGGTCAGCGACGCGGTGCTAGCGGTCGCTTCGGAGCTGTCAGTCGACGATGTATTGCAGCGGCTCGTGGACACGGCGCGCGAGCTGGCCAGCGCTCGTTATGCGGCGCTCGGGATCCCGGACGGGAGCGGCGGATTCAGGCGCTTTCTGGTCGCAGGGATGAGCGACGAGCTGATCGAGGCGATGGGTCCGCTGCCACGCACCCACGGGATGCTTGGCGCGATGCTCGAGACCAGCGGTGCCTACCGCACACAGGACATCCACGACGATCCCCGCTTCCGTGGCTGGTGGCCGCGCCGCCACCCGGACATGCGGTCGTTCCTCGGGGTTCCGATCAGGGCTCGCGACGAGGTGATCGGCGCTTTCTATCTGACCGAGAAGGAGGGCGCCGACGCATTTGACGAGCTCGACCAGGAGCTGATCGAGTTGCTCGCGGCGCACGCCGCGATCGCGATCACCAACGCGCGCCTGTACGAGCGCAGCCGGGAGCTGTCGATCCTTTCCGAGCGCAATCGCCTCGCGCTCGAGCTGCACGATGTCGTCAGCCAGAAGCTGTTCAGCCTCAACCTCAGTGCGGATGCGGCTGCGACGCTGCTCGACCGCGACGCCGATGCCGCCCGCGCTCAGCTCGGACGTGTGCGCGAGCTCGCTCGCGAGGCGCTGGCCGAGCTGCGCTCGCTGATCCTCGGCCTGCGACCCGCCGATCTTGACCAGGACGGGCTCGCAGGCGCGCTCGGCAAGGAGGTCGCGATGCTCGCGCGCGTTCACGGGATCGATATCGAGCTCGAGGTCGAATGCACCGATCGGCCGATCGAGGATGGCGAGCGCGAGCTCGAGGTGCTCCGGATCGCACACGAGGCGCTGCACAACGCCGTCCGACACGCCGCCGCGCGACACGTGGTCGTGCACCTCGACGGCCGCGGGCCGGTGCTCAAGGTCGAGGTCGTCGACGACGGCGAGGGCTTCGATCCCGACGATCCTGACCTGCGGTCGCACCACCTCGGCCTGACCTCGATGGAGGAGCGGACGCGTGAACTCGGCGGCACCCTCGAGCTGCAATCGACGCTCGGCCAGGGCACTCGGGTCAGCCTGGAGGTGCCGCGCGAATGAGCGATGATCGGATCAGGGTCCTGATCGTCGATGACCATGCGGTCGTGCGAGAGGGCCTGCGGACGTTCCTCGAGCTCCAGGACGGGATCGCCGTGATCGGCGAGGCAGCCGATGGCGTCGAGGCCGTCGAGCTCGCGGTCGCGCTCGTTCCCGACGTGATCCTGATGGACCTCGTGATGCCACGTCTTGACGGGATCGCGGCGATGCGCGAGGTCCGCGACCGCGTCCCGGAGTCCCGCGTGATCGTGTTGACCAGCTTCCTCGACGACCAGCGGCTGTTGCCAGCGCTCGAGGCGGGCGCCGACGGTTACCTGCTCAAGGACGTCGAGCCGGCCGAGCTCGCGCGGGCGATCCGGACCGCGCAGTCGGGCGAGGCGATGATCGCCCCGACGGTCGCCGGGCGGCTGCTGCGGACGCTCGCACAGCCGCGTGCTGCTGCCGTCGGCGACGGGGAGCGGCTGACGCGGCGCGAGCGCGAGGTGCTCGCGCTGATCGCCGCCGGGCGTTCGAACAAGCGGATCGCATTCGAGCTCGGGATCGCCGAGAAGACCGTCAAGACCCACGTCGGGCACCTGCTGGCGAAGCTCGGCGTCACCGATCGCACGCAGGCGGCGCTGCTGGCCGTGCGGAGCGGGATGGTCGCACCGCCACAACGGACCGGCGAACCAGGGTCTTAGGACCAATTACCGCTGGAAAGTGGGACCGGCGCGCTCGTAGCGTGGCGATCATGCAAACAGCAATCATCACCGGAGCGTCGCGCGGACTCGGCCTCGCGCTCGCGCGAGCGCTCGCACAACGTGGCTGGAGGCTCGTGATCGACGCACGCGGGGCGCGGGCGCTCGAGCGCGCCGTCGACGAGCTCGCAATGCACGCGGAGCAGGCGGACCACCGGCCGGCGGTTCAGACGATCGCCGGTGACGTGACCGACGCGTGGCACCGTGAAGCGCTCGTGACGGCCGCCGGCGGGCGGATCGATCTGCTCGTCAACAACGCCAGCATGCTCGGACCGAGCCCGCAGCCCGAGCTCGCGCGCTACCCCCGAGACGAGCTCGAACGGGTCTACGCGGTCAACCTCCATGCGCCGTTCGCGCTGACCCAGCTCGCGCTGCCGCTGATCCCTGCCGGCGGGCGGGTGATCAACGTCACCTCCGACGCGGCGCTCGAGGCGTACGCCGGCTGGGGCGGCTATGGCTCGTCGAAGGCGGCGCTCGACCAGCTGACCGCGATCCTCGCCCTCGAGCACCCGGAACTGCACGTCTACTCGGTCGACCCGGGCGACATGCGCACGCAGATGCACCAGGAGGCGTTCCCCGGCGAGGACATCTCCGACCGGCCACCCCCGGAACAGAGCGTGCCGGGTCTGCTCGAGCTGATCGAGGGCGAGCTGCCGAGCGGGCGCTACCGGGCCGCGGAGCTGATCGAGGTCAGCGTGAGCCCCCGATGAGCGCGCTCGCATTCGAACTTCCGCGTGCGCTCGAGGCGACCGCACCGCCCGAGCGCCGCGGGATCGACCGCGACGCCGTCCGGTTGATGGTCGCCGACCGTGACGCGGGCTCGATCGCGCACACACGCTTTCACCATCTACCGGAGCTGCTGGTGCCCGGGGATCTGGTCGTGATCAACGTCTCGGCGACACTCGCCGCGGCGGCGTCCGGACGTCTCCGGGACGGCACCGACATCCGCGTGCACTTCGCTACGCGCGCGCCCGAGCTCGACGAGAGCTGGCGCGCGGTCGAGCTGCGAGGTCCCGACGGGGCCCACCCGGAGCGTGGTCGCGCGGGAATGAGGATCGACCTCGGTGGCGGCGGCGCCGAACTCGAGCTGATCGCGCCCTATGCGTCGGGCTCGCGTCTGATGCTGGCTCGGTTCGAGGGTGTGACGACGGTCGAGGAGTACCTCGCGCTCAACGGGGAGGCGATCCGCTACGGGTACGTCGAGGAACCGTGGCCGCTGACCGATTATCAAAACGTCTACGCGATCACTCCTGGTAGCGCCGAGATGCCGAGTGCCGGGCGGCCGTTGACCGCGCGGGTGATCACCGAGCTTGCCGCGCGCGGCGTGATCGTCGTCCCCGTCACGCTGCACACGGGCGTCTCATCCCCGGAGCGCCACGAGTCTCCCTTCCCGGAGCAGTACCGGGTTCCGGCGCCGACGGCGCGGCTGGTCAACATGACCCGCCGGGCCGGCGGGCGCGTGATCGCGATCGGCACGACCGTCGTCAGGGCGCTCGAGACCGTCGCTCGGCCCGACGGAACAGTCGCGCCCGGCACGGGCTGGACCGGCCTGGTGGTCGATCCCGACCGGGGCGTGCGCGCCGTAGACGGCCTGATCACCGGCTGGCACGAGCCGCAGGCATCGCACCTACAGATGCTCGCCGCGATCGCCGGGGAAACGCTGTTGCGGCGCTCCTACGACGCGGCGCTGCAGGAGGGGTACCTGTGGCACGAGTTCGGAGACAGCCACCTGATCCTCGGCCGCGCGGGCGGGATCGCCTAGCGGATGGCGCCGCGCCGGCCGGCTAGACCGTGACTAGCGTGTCGAAGCGCAACGGGACGCCGCGGGCGACGACGACCACCGGGCAGCGCGCCTCGTCGATCGCGTTGCGTGACCGCGAACTGATCGTCACGTGGGCCTCGGGCGCTTCCGCGCGCGAGCCGACCACCAGGAGCCCGACGCCGTGGTCGCCGTCGACGACCTTCGCGCCGAGGCGGCTGGCGAGCGAGAACGCGGTCTCGATCGCGGCTTCATCGGCCGAACCGGAGAGGACGCCAATCTTGTCAACGCTCACCTCGGGTACCGAGCCGTAGGCAGCGGGCGCGATCGCGACCGCGGCGCGTCCGCGGTCGAGCAGCGGCTGGGTCGAGCGGCCGACTGAGACCCGGCCGGCGGGAGTGCGGTAGTCGGAGCCGAACACGATCAGGTCGGCGCGCTCGTGCTCCGCGAGCCAGCCGAGGCCCTCGGCGGTGCTGGCACTGAGGACGACGCGGCGCTCGACGTACGGGTCGTCGAGCCGGCGCGCGCCGCACTCGAGCAGGATCGCCGCCTCGTGCTCGGCGAGCAGCTCGCGATCGGTCTCGGCGTGCGAGGCATGGCGCACGTAGGCGAGCGTCAGCTCGGCCCCGGCGTCGCCGAGCAACCGTCCCAGCGCGAGCGCGTCGTGGTCGCCGGGAGTGTCGTCGTAGGAGATGATCGCGTGCGGTGTCACGTCAGCTACAGGCGCTAGGCCGGTACAGCTACGTCCTTTCGCCGCGAGCATTGCAGCCGCCTTCCATCACAGCCAATGAGACTGTTCATCCTCAGGATAAGATTTGCTAATGCTGAATCTCGGGCGTCTGCAGGTGCTCGTCGAGGTCGTCTCGAGAGGCTCGTTCTCGGCCGCCGCGCAGGCGCTCTCGTACACGCAGTCGGCGGTCTCGCAGTCGATCGCTCGTCTCGAGGGCGAGACCGGCGCGATGCTCGTCGTGCGCGACCGCCGCGGGGTCCGTCCCACCGCCGCCGGCGCGACGCTGGTCGCGCACGCCGAGATGATCTTCGCCCAGGTGCAGGCAGCCGAGGCGGAACTCGAAGCGGTGCTCGGGGTCCGGGCCGGCCGGCTGCGGTTGGCCTCGTTCCCCTCGGCGGGAGCGACGCTCGTGCCGCTCGCGGTGGCGCGCTTTCGGGAGGCGCATCCGCAGGTCGCGCTGACGCTGGCCGAGGGTGAGCCCGAGCAGATCGCGCCCCGTCTGCGCGCCGGCGAGTTCGATCTAGCGCTGCTGTTCGAGTTTCCCGGCGTGCGCGAGCGGCCGGGCGCCGGGCTGCATTCGGCGACGCTGCTCGAGGATCCGATGCACGTCGCGCTGCCCGCCGATCACCCGCTCGTGTCCAAGCCGGCGATCTCGCTCGGCGACCTCGGCGATCAGCACTG
>DATNKY010000289.1:0-10667 GCA_035603155.1 Solirubrobacteraceae bacterium | reverse complement strand
CCTGCTGCGTTCTGCCGGCGGTGGCCGCCTGCGTTCAGGCCAGCAGCTCGGCGAGGTAGGTCTCCGTCTCGGCCGGGTGAAGGCCTCCGTGCTGGCCGCGGAACCAGCGCTCGTTCGCCTGCGCCGACCGCATCCACGCCTGGCGCCCCGGCGCGGGGATGATCGCCAGGTCTCCCAACCGTTCGGCGAGCCTGGGTCCAGGATCGGTGAACAGATCGCGAGCCAGGCGGACCTCGGCCCGCTCGCCCAAGCGGGCCGCGAGCTCACGTTCGACGAGCTCGAGGTCGCCCGGCCTGACGTGCAGGAACGCGTCACGCGACGATCCGGCTGGTCGCGCATAGCTGAGGTGCCCGGGGAGCTCGGGCCACAGGTCGTCGAGGTAGTCGACGGCTGCCGGATCTACCTCGATCTGGCCGTGGTCGGCGCAGATCAGGACGGTGGTCTCGCCTGAGGCGGAGGCGAGTGCATCCAGCAGCGAGTCGAGCGCGCTGACGCAGGCCGAGCCGAACTCGGGCGAGCTCGGCCCGTGGTGATGGCCTGTCGCGTCGATCTCGTCCCAATACAGCAGCGCGTGTCCGTAATCGGCAGTCGACAGGGCGCCCAGCGCCGCCCGAACGCCCGCGGCCAGGTCCGCGTAGGGCTCGACGGTCGCGCCCTGCGCGGCCATCTGCGAGTACCGAGATCCCGCGATCGTCGATCGCAGCAGCAACAATGACCGGACGCCGAGCTGTTCGTAGAAGGTCGGGCCGGGGGCCAGCGTCGCGAACGGCAACCTGTCCGCGAGCTCGCCCTCTTCCCGGGAACCGGCCATCGCGTAGCGCAGCGGGCAGATGATCGCCGGCAACGACGGCTCGAGGATGTTCCACTCATACAGGCCATGGCGCTCGACCGGCATGCCGAAGAACAGCGTCGTCATCTCCGCGGTCGTGGTCGACGGAAACTGGGCGCGAAGCGGGGTCACTCGCAGGCGCTGGACGAGTGGATGTTCGGCGTGCCGATGCAGGAACTCGAGACCGAACGCGTCGAGCACGATCAGCAGCACGCGCTCTCCATCGCGCACGCGCGCGCGGACGGCTCCAGGGATGTCGGCGAACGAGCCGGAGTCGCTCAAGGAATGCTCATCTTGCGCTCGCGCCCAGCATGAACAGTTCGATCTCCATGTCTGGGCCGACGGAGTGGTTTGAGATGAACGCGAGCACGTCGCGCCCCGTCAGCTGTTCGACGGCGGCGATGAATTTGTGCTGCATCGCGGCCTGGAAGGCGCTCCGGGTTTCCTGGACGATCGTGCTGCGTTGGAGTTCGATCATCGTCTTCTCGACGTCCGTGTACACGCCTCCGAGCACACATGCAAGCAGGTCGCTCCCGAGCAGCACGGTCTTGGCTGTGATTGGCGCGCGATGGTGGTAGCGCTCGTGCAGCGCGACCATCGCCTCGGTGACGGCTACGAGCAGCGCTTCACCTCTCAGAGGGGCGTCGGTGGCCGGCATGGCGGCCTTTCTCTCTCGTCCTCGGGTGGGGTTCGCGCGCGAGCGAAGGGCGAGGACCCAACGTGCGATCTGGCTTCACCTTAGCGCTACGATCGGGTGGTTCTCCTAGCGTGAGCCGGTTTCGCTGTGAGCCCATCCGACACCAAGCGCGCACCCCGGACGCATGGCGACGTGCTCACGGCGATATCTGATGGGTTGGTGGCGCTGTTGAAGGAGTTCTACGGTCGCGGACCCACCCGCGCCAAGTCCTACTACGAGGACGACCTCGTGGTGTGTGTGCTGCGCGGCGGCTTCTCTCGGGTCGAGCAGACGCTGCTGGAGGGCGGACGCGGCTCGACCGTGGTCCAGCAGCGGATGGAGTTTCAAGACCTGATGCGTGAGCGCTTCGAGGCGGTGATCGAGCAGGCGACCGGCCGGCGGGTGATCAGCTTCATGAGCGGCAACCACCAGCACCCGGACATGATGTGCGAGGTGTTCGTCCTCGCGCCAACCGACCTCGTCGATCACGACGAGATGCCGGCTGACGAGAAACCGCCGTCACCCGAGTAACGGGTGCCCCAGGGGACGGCCGGGCGGCTCGAGCGAGGTCGACCGATTCATCTGCTTGACCGGCGGAGTAACCTAAGGATCGGAGGGCATCCATCGTGAGGTCGGCCTGAGGGTTCGGCAACACGACCTGACTTCTGAGGTTCCCAACAACCGCGGAGGTCGACGTGCCTGACGTTCCTCTTGATTGGATCGCCGGGCAAGCGTTTGCGCGGCGGAGCGCGCACGTCCGCTCGGGGGCGGACGAGTCGCCGATCGAAGCGGCCGTGCAACTCGCGCAGCAGGATCGTGCGCGATGAGTGCCGCCACCGCCCCGCGGGAAACGGTGGAAATGGTCCCGATCGAGCACGAGAGGTCGGATCGGGTCGTCAGGACGATGGTTTTCGCCCTGCCGCCGGTGGCGCTGTGTTTGGCGGGATGGCTGACGTGGGGTGGAGCCCTTCGCTGGCAGGACCTGGTTGTCCTCGCGATCACCTACACGTTCACCGGTTTGGGCATCACGGTCGGATATCACCGGCTGTTCACGCACCGAAGCTTCAAGACCACGCGCCTAGTGAGAGCGGTGCTGGCGGTGCTCGGCTCGATGGCGGTCGAGGGACCGGTGATCGAATGGGTCGCGACTCACCGCAAGCACCACCGCTTCTCGGATCATCCCGGCGACCCGCACAGTCCGTACCTCGACGATGCGCCGGGGTTGCGCGGGATCGTACGTGGGCTCGGTCATGCCCACGTGGGATGGATGTTCGCGGGCAAGGAGATGGCCAATCCCGCCCGCTATGCGAAGGATCTGCTCGCAGACCGCGACCTGCGCTTCATCAGCCGTACTTTCCCCCTCTGGGTCATGGTCGGGTTGGCAGTCCCGTTCGGGCTCGGCGTTGCACTGACCGGCTCGATCGTCGGCGGGCTCACCGGGCTGTTGTGGGGCGGAGCCGTACGGGTGTTCCTCTTACATCACGTGACCTTCAGCATCAACTCGCTCTGCCATTTCTTCGGGCGGCGACCATTCGCAACCGGCGATCAGTCCCGCAACCTAGCCTGGCTCGCACCGCTCGCGTTCGGCGAGGCCTGGCACAACAACCACCACGCCTTCCCGACCTCCGCCCGCCACGGGCTGGCGCGCTGGCAGCTCGACCCCGGCGGATTGCTGATCAGTGCTCTGGAGCGCTGTCACCTCGCCTGGGGTGTGATCCGCATCAGTCCAGCACGACAACAGGCCAAACGTGGCACTCCAACATCCTGATCCGGCACGCGCGCCGAGCCTGTCCGCGCGTTGCCCGAGGTGACACTTGACCACCACAGCCCAACCGCAATTGGCCCCGAAACGACAGCCAGACTCCCACGAGCCGGCGACTGGCCCGCCGCTCGCTCGGACGGGTCCGCCTGACCCTCCCCACAAAACCAGCTCAAACGCGGGGCCGCGCGGAGCCACGACCCTGTTTCAGATCCCGTTCGCGAGCGCGATGAGCGATTCCGACGTCGCCCTGCTCGTCCGGACTCTGGACCTCACGACGCACATGTACCCCAGGCCGCGCCGGAGTCCCGCCCCTGGTGCGGTCCGGCTGGATCACTCGTCGGGCTTGTTCCTGGAGCTCGGAGCGGCGGAGGGTCAGTGGGTGCTCGAAGGCCGTACATGGGGTCACCCCGCGCCAGAGACCGTTCACGAGTGGCTGGTCCTTGCTGCAGGCGCGGCGCACCTGCTTGACCCGACCGTGCCGTTTCCGGACCGACTGACGATTGTCTCGCCCGAGCATCCGATGCTTCCCATGGGGCGAGCCGCGAACAAGCGTCTTGCCGGCTTTCGCCGCCGCATCACCGGGCTTCGATGAGCGCCCCCACCTAGGTCCTCGCTGTGTTCGTCGGACTTGTCCTTGCTGTGGCCTCGGCGCTGGCCACGAGCGTCGCCTTCTTGTTCAAGCAGCGCGGGGCCGTGGCGGCTCCGGCGGTTGATGGCCGCCATCCGCTTCTGAGCGCGGCCGGTCTGTTTCGTTCGAAATGGTGGACGATCGGCTGGCTCATCGCCTTGTTCGCGTGGCTGCTCCACGTCGGCGCGCTGTCGCTCGCGCCGCTCTCCATCGTGCAGGCGGTCCTCTCCGGCGGACTCGTATTCCTGGCGGTTCTCGCAGAGTGCTTCTTCGGCTTCCACCTCGGCCGCCGGCAATGGATTGGGCTGGTAGTGACGGCAGCGGGTCTCGCGGTGGTCGGACTCACCAGCGGCAAGCTGGATACCGGGAGCTCGTCGCCGGCGGCGCTGATCGCCGTCGAGTGCGGTGTGTTGGCGATCGGCGGACTGCTGGTGCTGGCATCGGTCAAGCTCGACAATGCCCACCGCAATCAGGGGATGATCCTCGCGGTCGCCGCAGGCGCCCTGTTCGGCGTCTCCGATGTAGCGATCAAGTACTTGACACACGCGACCCAGGGTGGCGTGCTGGCACTGATCAGTCCCTGGCTGCTGGCGGCGCTCGTCGCCATGGTGGTCGCGTTCTATGCCTCGGCGCGGAGCCTCCAGCTCGGCCCTGGAATCGAGGTCATCACGCTTACCGCGGTGGCCGCCAACGTCGTCGCGATCGGCGGCGGCATCCTGATCTTCCACGACCCGATTGGCAGTGGCCCAGCCCAGGTCGTGGGGCGTTTGCTCGCGTTCTGCTTCGTCATTCTCGGCGCCGGGCTGATGCCCGCGCCGACCCGAACAAAGCACGTCCGCCGACCGCCAGAGTCCGCGGCTACAGCACCGTTGGGCCTGTGAACGCTCAGCCTTCCTCGCGGCAGCGGCGCCAAGCGCCTTGGCGCACGAGACCTTTGGTCCTGTCACTGATCGTGGCCGCCGGGGTTGCGCTTGCGACGCTCGCGATCACGCGCTTGAACCTCTCACACAGCCTCCGCGCGCTGGCGAACGTCAAACCAGGGTTCGTCGCCGCCACGCTCGCGCTGCTGGCGCTGTCATTGATCGCCCGCGCCGAATGCTGGTACGTGATCCTCCGCGGCACGTCGATCAGTGCGCGCGTGAGCCGTCTCGTCTCAGCTCGCGCGACGATGATCGGGGTGATGGTTTCGGCCACCCTGCCGGGACGCCTCGGTGAGCCCACGCGAGTGTTTGTGGTCGCCCGTCGAGCCGGAGATACGCGGAACTACATCGCGCTGGTCGCCGGCACGGTGCTTGCCCAGACGCTGCTGAACATGGCCGCGCTCGTCGTCCTCGCGGCCGTGCTGATCGCCAGCGTAACGGTGTTCCAAAGCGCGGCGTGGGCAATCGCACTCACGACTGCGGTTCCCATCGTCGTCGTCGGGGCGGTGCTCGCCGGCCCAAAACTGCTTGACCGAGCAGCCCGCAAGTCGACGGCGCTGGGCCGTGCCGCAGCCTTCGTCCGCACCGAGATCGAGCGAGTCCGGGGAGGCCTGCTCGTGTTTGCACGCCCGCGCGACGCATTTCACGCGAGCGTCGCTCAGCTCGTCGCATGGGCGCTGCAGCTGGCGGCTTGCGGCGCGCTGCTGAGTGCATTTGGGATCGCGACGCCATCGCGCCTGGGGGCGGCAGCCGCCGTGCTTGTCGCTACCAACATCGCCGCCGTACTCCCGATTACACCGGGTAACGTGGGCGTCTTTCAGGCCGCGTGTGTCGCCGCCCTCGCCGCGTACGGCGTCGGCGCCGGTCGCGCGTTGGCGTATGGGATCGCGCTGCAGCTACTCGAAGTGACAACGGCAATTGCGCTCGGGCTGCCGGCGCTGCTCGCGGAAGGGTTGAGACCACGGGACCTGCGACGCGCGAGCAGGCGAGCAGTCGCGTCTGGTTAGTCGTGAAAGAGCTGAGAGGGAGTAGAATCTCTGATAAGGCCGTTATCGGCCGCCGCTGCTCGATTCTCTCGCGCAGGCCGGGACGGGCAAGACCGCTTCCCGCTGACCTCACGGGCCGTTTCGTCCAAAGCGACAGAAACGCCGTTCACTTACCCAGCTGGAGGCGCAGTCATGACCACTGCCGACACGACCATCCTCACCGAGAACGAGCAGCTAGCCGGCATCAATGCCGACTACGAGGAGCGCTACGGGTTCCACGACGCCGAGCACTATCTGTACAAGGCGCCTAAGGGACTGAACCGGGAGATCGTCGAGAAGATCTCGGAGTTCAAGTCCGAGCCGGAGTGGATGCGCAACTTCCGGCTGAAGTCGCTCGAGCACTTCCTGGCTCGCAAGCAGCCCACGTGGGGTTCCCCGATGCTTGCCGAGCTCGACTACGACAACATTCGATACTTCGTACGAGCCTCCGAGACCCCGAGTCGATCTTGGGACGATGTGCCCGAGGACGTGAAGCGTACGTTCGACCGCCTGGGTATTCCCGAGGCGGAGCGCAAGTTTCTGTCCGGCGTTGGCGCCCAGTACGAGTCAGAGGTCGTGTACCACCAGATTCACGAGGACCTCGAAAAGCAGGGCGTGATCTTCACTGACATGGACACCGCGCTGCGCGAGCACGAGGACATCGTGCGTCAGTACTTCGCGACGGTCATCCCGCCCAACGACAACAAGCTCGCGGCGCTGAACTCCGCGGTCTGGTCTGGCGGATCGTTCGTGTATGTGCCCGAAGGCGTCCATGTCGAGATGCCACTGCAGGCATACTTCCGGATCAACACAGAGAACATGGGGCAGTTCGAGCGGACGCTGATCATCGCTGAGCCGGGCTCGTACGTTCACTACGTTGAGGGTTGCACCGCTCCGACGTACAGCTCTGACTCACTTCACTCGGCGGTGGTCGAGCTGATCGCCCTGCCCGGCGCGCGAATCCGCTACACGACCGTTCAGAACTGGTCGACGAATGTCTACAACCTGGTCACCAAGCGTGCGGTCGCGTATGAAGACGCCACGGTCGAATGGGTCGATTGCAACCTCGGATCCAAACTGACGATGAAGTATCCGAGCATCTACCTGCTCGGAGAGCGGGCCCATGGCGAGGTCCTGTCAATTGCGTTCGCCGGCGCCGGCCAGCACCAGGACGCGGGTGCCAAGATCATTCACGCCGCACCGAACACGACCTCGAACATCTTTGCCAAGTCGATCTCCAAGGACGGCGGCCGCGGCTCCTACCGGGGTCTGCTCGAGATCGCCAAGGGAGCCCACGGCTCAAGGTCCAAGGTCGTCTGTGACGCGTTGTTGCTGGACGAGCACTCCCGCTCAGATACCTACCCAACCATTCGAATCGGCGACGACGACGTCAACGTCGGTCATGAAGCGACGGTCTCAAAGGTCGGTGACGACCAGCTCTTCTACTTGATGTCGCACGGGATCGGCGAGGAGGAAGCGTCGAAACTGATCGTCAACGGATTCATCGAGCCGATCATCAAGGAGCTCCCGATGGAGTACGCAGTCGAGATGAACCGGCTGATCGAGCTGCAGATGGAGGGCTCGATCGGCTAGCGCCGCAACTGCCGGGCGGACGTGCCTTGCTGGTGCTCGGTCATCGTCGTGTGAGAGTGCAGTGATCGGTCACGGTCGCGCCCCTCTTGAGGGGAATCCGCTCGGAACGGCGGTTGCGCAGAGTAGTTCGTGGGGGAGGTCAGATGGTCCAACGAGAGCGCAGCCGGCAGCGCGGACAGGAGAGCTGTCTCGTGACCGTGATCATGGCGAGCCCTTCCCAGGCAGGCGGTGCCCGCACATTGGGCAAACCCGGTTCATCACGGGGTCGTCCAGGCGCTCGTTATCCATTTCGAAGAACACCCGGTGACGGCCGAGGCCAGTCACTCGCAGAACGTGTTCGCACTGCGGGCAGGTATACGTTCGCCTCAGGTCAAGCTCGTCGGTTCGCCTCAGGTCAAGCTCGTCCGCGGGCGTGATCCGCTCGCCCGGCGCGATCAGCGTTGCGCTGGCCATGCCGCCACCGCCTCATGGACGACTGGTTCGCGCCTGCGCGCCACCCGACTCGAGAGCTCCGTCGCAGCTCGGCACTTCTTTGTTGCGGTGGCCATCGCCGACCGCCTCTCTGCCCTCCTGAACGAAACCGTCGCCCGGAAAGCGAGAAGAGCCGAGGCTCACCAAGCGCATCACAACCTTACCATAATCCGACCTGCTGGATCGAAATTATCTGAATGCGATCGGACCGCAATCTCCGTGTCGTCAAGCCGCAGCGCTGGGCGTCGTCGGCGCGGGTGTAGGGTCGGGTTATGACGGGGCCGAGTGACGAGCGGGTGCGGTCGACGCCGACGATGTGGCAGCGGATGGCTGTCAGGAAGCTGCGAAGGGCGGCGGGCCGCGACGCTGGTGAGCCACTCCAGCCTGAGGACTGGGAAGTCGCCTGGCGGCTTCACGAGAAGGGGTTCGGTGGTGCGCTCGCGGCGATCTTCCGAGCGCTCCCGAGCAGCCCGCGTTGCGGGATCTGCGGGGCCCCGTTCGCCGGGCTTGGTCGTCGGATCGTCGCGCCGCTCGGCTACCGGCCGTCGCGCAAGAACCCAACCGTGTGCGGGACTTGTGTGGAATTCTCGCCACCCGGCGGTATGACGCAGTACATCGGGGTGTTGTTTGCCGATCTGCGTGGTTTCACGGCCCGCTTCGACGGCGCCGACCCACACGAGGCATCACTGCTCCTGCGACGCTTTTATCGATGCGCCGAGGACATCCTTTTTCCAGACGCGGTGATCGACAAGCTGATCGGTGACGAAGTGATGGCGCTCTATCTGCCCGATCTCAAGCCTGACATGACCCGCGACGAGGTTCCCGCACGGATGCTCGACCACGCGCGCGAGCTGCTGCGCGGCGTCGGGTACGGGTCAGCGTCCGCGCCCTTCGTCGAGATGGGGATCGGGATCGATGTCGGCGAGGCGTTCGTCGGCAACATTGGCCAACGCGCGCTGTATGACTTCACAGCCGTCGGGGATGTCGTCAATACCGCCTCGCGTCTACAGGGTCAGGCCTCAAGTGGCGAGATCGTCCTCTCCCAGCGTGTGGCGGACGGGCTCCCCGGCCCGGCCGGCACCCGCGTGCAACTGCAGCTCAAAGGCAAGCGCGAACCGCAGACCGCCTACCGTCTCGCCGTCTAGCACTCCCGTCTCAGCGCAGAGTCCCAGCCGGCAGCACGAACCTGAGTGGCGGCCGCGACGGTGCATCGCGAGTGCCGCCGAGCCGCGCGCCGTGCAGCCCGTTCGCCGAGGCGGAAACGACCGCTGACTCGGGTTCCCCGGCGTGGCTGATGATCCACGCGATCACCGCAGGGGAATCGGCGCCCGCGGCGAGGATCGCGGCACGCTCGATTACGTCCCCGCCGGACGCATGAGGCCGCGCGAGCCGCGTCACCAAGGCGAGAATCGCATCGTCCTCCACCCCACACACCGTACTCCTGCCGCGAAATGCGGTCTCGACGCCCGGCACTTGCACCCGGCCCTGGCGGACAGCGCGGGGTTCACAGGATCCGCATGCCGGCGCCAAGCAATTTGGGGTGCAGGCCTCATTGTCGACAGCCAAGCCGTGAGCGATAGTGAGCAAGTGGCAATCTCGAGCACGCGCTTGAATGCCGGCAAGACCGTCGGCTATGGCGAGTGCGCGCGTCGTGGTGACCCGCCGTGGGCGTACTGGAACGGTCATCTCGGTCAGCGCTACACGCTCGGCGTCGAGGAAGAGCTGATGCTGCTCGAGCCGTCTGACTGGTCGCTCGCGCAGTCGAGCGACGTCGTGCTTGCGGGCCTTTCCGACGAGCTGTCGCCGCATACGTCACCCGAGACTCATGCGGCCGTCGTTGAGCTCGCGACCGGCATCCACTCGGGCGTCGACGAGGCCGTCGCAGACCTGGCTCTGCTGCGCAACCGGCTCTCGCGGGAGTTAGAAGCGATCGGGCTGAGCGTCGCAGTCGCCGGCACCCACCCCGTCACCGTGAGAGAGGAGACCGAGGTCTCGGGCGCGGTCCGCTACCGCGCGCTCGACGACTCGCTGCGCGTACTCGCGCGGCGCGAGCCGACGATGGCCCTCCATGTCCACGTCGGTGTGCCCTCCCCGGAGGACGCGATCCGAGTTCTTAACGGTTTGCGCAGCCAGATCCCGGTTCTGCTCGCGTTGTCGGCCAACTCGCCGTTCTGGCAGGGCCGCGACAGCGGGTTCGCTTCGGCGCGCACGTTGATCTTCCAGGCGTTCCCCCGGACAGGCCCACCGCGGCACTTCACCGGCTACGCCGAATATGTCGACGCCGTCGACGCGCTGATCGCCTCGGGTGCCGTGCCCGACCCGAGCTTCTTGTGGTGGGACGTCAGGCTGCAGCCGGCGCTCGGGACCGTAGAAGTGCGCGTGACAGATGCCCAGTCAAGGCTCCAAGAGGTCGCTCCGCTGGTCGCGCTGATCCAGTCGCTGGCGCGTCTTGAGCTCGAGGGAGACCACGCGTCGGTGGTGCCCGCTGTGGAGGTCCTCGCCGAGAACCGATTCCTGGCCTCTCGAGACGGGATGGACGCCCGACTGATCGACCCGGCGGCTCGGTGTCTGATCCCGGTGCGGGAGACGCTCGACTCCCTGCTGGCCGAGTGTCGCCCGCACGCGCTCGGACTCGGGTGCGACGGCGCGCTCGATCGCGTGCAGCAGCTCGCGGCCGCGAACGGGGCCGACCATCAGCGCGCGTTCGTCGCCCACAACCGAGGGCTCGACGAGCTGGTCGCCAGTCTTGCTGAATGCTTCCTC
>DATNKY010000306.1:0-2526 GCA_035603155.1 Solirubrobacteraceae bacterium | reverse complement strand
TCGTAGGCGTGCGCGCCCGCGCTCGGGCTGAAGTCCATGAACATCAGGCCGCCGTGCGCTTGCGCGACGCGATCCTGGAGGCCGGCGACGATCCCGAGCTCGTCGGTCTCGACGGCGAGCGCCGCCGTCGCCAGCTCGGGGTCGGCGAGCGAGCATCGGTACAGCGAGCAGAGCGCCCGTAAGGTCGCGATCACGATCGCGCTCGAGCCGCCGAGCCCGACCCCGCGCGGGATCGAGGTCGACACCTCGATCGCGGTCCGCGCTGCCGCCGACTCGTGCTCGCGGGCGAACCGGGTCACGGTCGCGCGCACGAGCTCGCTGTCGGGGGAGACCTCGAGCGCCGCCGCGGGCCACGCGCCCGCCGCCGGCGATCACGGAACTCAACGCTCCCGTGAGCTGGACTTCGCCGCCGTGGTCGGGCTGCACCTGCTCCAACGCCGCGAAGACATCCGGTCCGAGGATGTACCGTCCCGCGACGGCGAGCCGGCTCGAGACGTCGTGGGGGTCGGGCTTCTCGACGATCTCGGTCACGTCCATCGTCTCCGCAGTGGGCCCGACCGTCACGATCCCGTACCGTCGGACGAGGTCGTCTGGCACTTCGGTCACGGCGACCGCGGCGCTCGCCCCCGACTGCTCGTACGCCGCCGCGAGTCGGCTGACGATCCCGGCCCGCCCCGGGGGCGGGGGATCGATGATCGAGTCGCCCAGCGCGACTGCCACCGCGTCGCCGCCGGCGAAGCTTCGCGCGTGGCGCACCGCGTCGCCCAGCCCCAGTGGCCGCGGCTGGCGCGTATACAGGATCTCGAGCCCGGGGTGGGCGTCGAGATCGAAATGGTCCTCGATCGCCTCCTTGCCCGTCGCCGTGACGAGCAGCGCGGACTGCATCCCGTCACGCGCGAGCTCCTCGATCACGTACTGCACCACCGGGCGGTCGACGATCGGCAGCATCTCCTTCGGGACCGCCCGGCTGGCCGGCAGCAGGCGAGTCCCCTGGCCCGCTACCGGAACCACTGCGCGTGTGATCAAGCGACGTCGCGCGCTGCGCCGGGCGTCGGCGAGCGCAGCAGAGCCGAACGGTAGCCACCCGCGAGCCGCTCGAGTGAGGCCTCCCAAGTCCGTCCGCGCACGACCGCGACTGCGGTCTTGCGCAGGCGCTCGCTGAGCAGCGTCGAGTGCACAAGCGTCAGCAGCCGGTCGGCGAGCGCATCGGCCTCGGCCGGAGCCAGCAGCCCGGTCTCGCCGTCGATGATCAGCGACGACGGTCCGCCCTCATCGACCGCCACCACCGGCAGGCCGCTCGCCTGCGCCTCGAGGATGACCTGGCCGAACGTGTCGGTCTGACTGGCGAACATGAACGCGTCGGCGCTGGCGTAGGCGCGCGCGAGATCCTGGCCGCCGAGCCAGCCTAGGAACGTCGCGTGCTCTCCGAGCCGCTCGCGCAGGTACTGCTCTTCAGGACCACCGCCGGCGAGCACCAGATGGAGTCCGGGGTCTCGCCGGCGGGCCGCGACGAACGCGTCGGCGAGCAGGCCGACGCCCTTCTCCCTAGTCAGTCTCCCGGCGTACAGCACGTTCGTCGCGCCCGGGAAGATTCCGGGCGTACGGAGCGCCGGGTTGAAGCGCTCGAGGTCGACGCCGCGGTCCCAGCGCGCGATCTTCGCCGGCGCGATCCCCAGCTGCGCGAGGCGCGCGTCGGTCGCCGGGCTCGGTGACAGCACCACGTCGCAGGCGCCATAGAAGGTTCGCAGGGCGATCGCGGTGATCATCTCGAGCTGAGCGCGACCCGATCGCAGCCCGGCGTAGGCCGCCAGCTCGGTGTGGTAGCTGCCGAGCACCGGCAGCTCGAGCACCCGGGCCAGCAGCCACGCGCCGATCCCCACCGGCCCGGGGGTGCAGAGGTGGATCAAGTCGTATCGGCCTTCGGCCAGCGCCTCGACAAGCCCGGGAAGCGTCGGCACGCCGATCTTCAGGCCGGGGTAGAAGGGGATGTCGATCTCGGCGACGGCGCTGAGCCGGCGGTCGACGTCGGCGTCGGTGCCGATCACCTCGACGTCGAATCCCCGGACGCCGTGGGCCCGGATCTGCTGAAGCGTATGCGTGACGCCGTGCATAGAGCCGATCCCGTCGGCCACCAGCGCCACGCGCGGGCGATCGCCGTCAGTGCGCGCGAGCTTGGCCTTCTCACGCCCGAGGAAGGCCGATGCCGCCGCGTACGGGACCGCCGGGATGCAGGCGTCGAACAGGGCGAGCGCGCTGCGGGTGCCGTCAGCGCGTCCCTGCTCGAGGCCGGCGACGGTGTCGTGCACGACCGCGGCGAGCTTTCGCTCGTGTACGCGCCGGGCGCGCCGGTCGAGGTCCGCATGACCGAGCTCCCCGTCCTGAAGCTGGGTCAGCAGCTTGTGCTCGTCGACGTCGAGGTCCATCGCCAGCAGCCACGCGCGCAGCAGCGCGAGCGCGTCCTTGGCCTCGAGGTCGGCGCCACCGTTGCCATGGCGGGCGTCGCCTTCGCGCATCACCCGCTCCACG
>DATNKY010000221.1:0-4754 GCA_035603155.1 Solirubrobacteraceae bacterium | reverse complement strand
CTCGAGCGCCAGCGCGGACCACGCGAAGATCGAGGTTTCGCAACGCGATCGCCGCAGAGCACGAGTGCGAGCACCACTGACACCGACACCGCTCACGGCTTGGGCGCGTAGAACCAGACGAGACCCGATCGCGCTCGCCGACCGTACAGCTTGGCTCAAGCGTCCCGTGCCAGCGCTGCTCAAGCGCGGTCATGCGCCGCAGTCTGACAAAGAGCGCCGTCGCGTCCTAACTGCATCGTGGTGGGCCGCCGCGGCCACGGACGGGAGCGAGCTTAACCTTCTTCTCGACCCCTCTCAAGCGGCCACCGGCGTTTCGAGGACTCCTCCACCGATAAGGCCACAATCGCGGTAACCGATTCACACGCCGCCGGGCTCGTCGGCCGCGGCTCGCTGATCCGGTTTCTCCGGGCGCCGCAGCGACGACTGGGCCGTCGAATCTGCGCGCTGGCGATTGGCCCACCAATCGCGCAGCACAATCTGGATCGCCGCGGCGGTCGGGATGGCCAGCAGGGCTCCGAGGATCCCGAGCAGCGACGCGCCGACGAGCACCGAGACGATCGTCACGATCGGGTTAACACGCAACGTCCGGCCATACACAAGCGGTTGGATCACGTAGTCCTCAAACCGCTGCCAGACGATGATGAACGCGACCCACACGATCGTGGCGGTCGGGAAGTCGACCCCCACCGTCGCGACCGCCACGACGATCGCGCCGAGGGTCGCGCCGACGAGCGGGAGCAGATCAAAAAAACCAACCAAGAACCCCAGCGACAACGCGTAAGGCACCCCAAGAATCGACAGCACAATCCAGGTCGCGATCGTCGCGAGCACGCTAATGACGATGTTGCCCAAGACATAGTCGGCCACCGCCTTGTTGATGTCGACTAACACCCGGCGGTAACGGTCGCGCCGCTCTCCCGTCAGCGAAAGCCCCCCGTTCACGTACTCGCGACCGTGCAGGAGAAGCAGGAACCCCAGCGCCAGAACCGTGACCGCCTGTCCGATCAAACTCGCCGCCTGAACAGTGACATCCTTCAGCGGACCCACCAGATGCCCCAGCAGCTGCGGCAGCCGACCGGCGTCCCGTACCAGTTTCGCGGTGATGTGATAACGGTCGTCGTAGCGGCGAAACGTCGCGTTGCTACGCAGATCGGCCGCGTAACGGGGCGCGTGACGCGACAACTGCCCGACCTCCTTGACCAAGCTCGGAACAACCAGATACCCGACGACCGCGACCGACACGATCAAGACCACGTACGCCATCAAAATGATCAAAGCGCGAGGCGCCCGAGTCTTGGTAGCCACCACATCGACAACGGGGATCAGCGCAAGAGCCAAGAACAAGCTGATCACAACCAGCCGAACAACCACCCGAACGCGCCAGACGAGGTAAAGCACCAACGCGCACACCGCCAAGATCAGCACACCACGGACAACCGCGCCGACAGACGGCGCCACCAGCCGGACAAGCACAGGCCCGCGGGCCCTACGCCGCCTACGCGCCGACAAACCGGCCGACAACGAGACTCCCCTCCCTCCCGACCATGGCGCGGCGACCAAACGCCGGCGCGAATCGGCGATCGCCGGCCCGGACCCCGACAGACCGCGGATCGCTCTCAAAACGACCCGCCATCCACTCGCAGCACGTCGCACAACCAGGCGAACCAACGCCGAGCCGAGCACCCGAGCTAGCCGCTCGAAGCCCGGGCCCGGCCGTAACCGTGCTCCTGACGCCCGTCATCACGCCGTCCCTGATCAAGAGCTCGCCACCACCGCCCGCGGCTCGACGATCACGCAGTTATCGACACACGCCACGAACTCACGACTCTCGAACGATCCACCAGCGGCCAGGATCACAGATCGAAACCCACCAACGCCACGGCCCGGCCAGCGACCCGACCGCCGAAAACCAGCTTGTGGAAGACAGGGGCGCATTTATGCGCTGTCGGTCCGAGAAACCCACCCAGCCGACCCGGTAGGTCCACCTGCGTCACGCCGAACGACACCACCATCGCGCCTAAAGCGTAAGCATCACGTCGGTCGATCCCGCCACAGACGTCCAGCCATCCGACCACGAGATTGACCATCGCTCGCGCGAGTGCGACTGGCCGGTCTCGACGCTCGTCGCCACGCACCCGCAGATCACCGCAACACCGGTAGGCCATGACCGGAAAGAAGCCCTCGCGCACCACGCTGATCGGATTAGCAGACGATCACGCCGCGAGCAGCGAAAACCGCACACGAGCACCGTCGCGAATCACGAGCTCATCGGCCCGGCCATCTTCAGACGACGGAGCTTGGCCTTCAGGTCGGAGAGCTTGGCGCCGATTGCCGGCCACGTTCGTCCCACGCACCGGCGGTAGTGATCGCCTCTCGGCTGTCGACCGCAAACCACCCCGCGAGCAAGATTGGTCGCCGATCGAACACAGCTGCGTCACCGCGGCCGGCCGTCTGTGGTTCCCCCCGGGACCCGCGCCGCTGCGTTCCGCCGTCACCGAATGCGACCGCGACGACGAACCGGAGCCGCACACTGCAGATCAGGGGACAGCGCTCGTCCGCCAGGAGTTGTCTCGGGATCGTCTCGGTGCGCTCGTCGGCGCACCTCCGATTCTGCCGTGGCTAGCCCGCGCCGTCAGCTCAGGAGCGAGCTAGCTGCCAAGTACGGCCGCCACCGAACTGACGGTGATCGCGACGATCACCGTCCCGAAGACGTAGGAGGTCAAAGCGTGGCGCAGCGCAAGGCGGCGAACGGGCTTGCCGATCAGATCGGTATCGGACACCTGGAACGTCATACCGATTGTCAGCGCCAGATAACCGAAGTCGTGATAGTCGGGACGCCCGCCGCGGAAATCGATTCCGCCGTCCGGCGGCGTGTAGTACAGCCGGGCGTAGCGCAGCGCGTAGACCGTGTGGACAGCTCCCCAGGCCAGCGCGACGCTGACGAGCGCCAGCACAGTAAGAAAGCCGCGCTCTGGAGCGTGGGCGTGCTTGGCCTGCGCGAGCGTGAACACAACCGCTAGCAGGCTAGCCGCGCCGGCGCCGATCAGTACGGATTCGGCCGCAGTCCGTGACGCGTCCTCGGCGCTCGCTATCCGCGCCGTGGCCACGGCATCGGCGCCGGCTACGGTGACCCACACCCACACGACGAACACCAGCGAGGCGACATCTGTCAGACAAAGGGCAGCGACCGACCAGGATGCTCCGGCGACGCGCGCGACGCCAGCCGCGGCGACTCCACAGATCCCGCCGACGGCGACGCGTTTGGCCGCGACGCTGCCCCAGGCGATTGCTGCGCTCGCGGAGGTGGGCTTCGCCATCGCGATCCGTACTTTATGGGCGCCGAGAACGTCGATCCGGGCAACATCGTCGTCGGGGTGCGCGACCGCCTACGCACAGCGGCCGCGATCGATCAACACCAGGACTCCTCCTCCAAAACGTAGGTTCCTGCGCGACGAAGAGCAGGAGCACGCGCTCGTCCCGCTTGACGGCAATCCTCCCATCATGGCGGTCTGCTCTGGTCGGTACACGTAAGCGGCTCTTCTTGCACGTAGCGGACAACCACCGCGGCAACTGGCAGGTTTAAGGCTGCCTGCTTGGGGGCTGGGACGTCTAACACGCGACCGTTGACGAACGCGACGGGACGTTCTCCGCGGAGGCGAACCATGTCAGTTACGGCCCGACTGTCTAACGCTCGGCGGATGGCGGGAAGACGCAGAGGCGGACGCAGCGAATCGGCCTGCCGGAGGAGTCGAGGTTGATCCAAAACGCAGCGTGGTGCATCGAGCCGGGGCGGCGCGAGGAGCGACAGATCTGCGGACGCTCGGGGAGCTGTTCGGTGGAAAGCTTCCGAACGCTGTAGCCGGGGGATATGCTGGCGGCGGATGGGACCTCCGCCACTCCGGCGCGCGAGGGCCGTGCTGGCCGGCCGCGGGACCGAGTGCGCGAGACTCGATCAGCAGCTGGCCGATGCGCGCCTGGGGCACAGCAGCGTGTTAGTGCTCCGCGGTGAGGCGGGAATAGGCAAATCGGCTCTGCTCGAGTATGCGGCCGAGCGCGCCGAGGGCTGTCGGGTCCTTCGCGCGGTCGGGGTGGAATGGGAGATGGAGCTTCCGTTCGCCGGACTGCATCAGCTTTGTGCAGGACTCCTGGACGGCCGAGAACGACTGCCGGAGCCACAGAACGACGCGATCGCGACAGCGTTCGGCCTGAGCTCGGGCCCACAGCCCGATCGATTTCTCGTCGGGCTCGCCGTGCTCAGCCTGCTGTCCGACGCGGCGGAGGAGCATCCGCTGGTGTGCCTTGTAGATGACGTCCAGTGGCTTGACCGATCCTCGGCGCAGGTGCTCGCGTTCGTGGCTCGGCGGTTAGCGGCCGAGTCGGTCGTCCTCCTGTTCGCAGAGCGCGAGCCCAGCAGGCTTGAAGTGGTGGCCGCACTCCCCGCGCTGCGGGTTGGCGGACTGTCAGATGCCTCTGCCCGGGATCTGCTCGGGTCAGTCGTCACCGCTCCTCTGGACGAGCGCGTCCGTGCCCGAATAATTGCCGAGGCGCGCGGCAATCCGCTGGCGCTGCTCGAGCTGCTCCGCGAGTTCTCACGGGACGGGTTGGCCGGCGGTTTCGGGCTTCCGCGCGGCGGATCGTTGCCGGCTCGGATTGAAGCGAGCTTCGGGCGGCGTGTGCAGCAGCTTCCGACCGAGACCCAGCGGCTGCTGCTCCTGGCAGCGGCCGAGCCGACGGGGGAGCCCGCACTCCTCGTT
>DATNKY010000022.1:0-2337 GCA_035603155.1 Solirubrobacteraceae bacterium | reverse complement strand
CAGGTCGAGCAGCGGACGCAGGTCGGTGCCGGGCTCGTCCGGGTCAAGCGAGGCCAGCCCGGCGCGCGCGTTGCAGTACACGATCGGAAACTCGATCTGAGACTCGTCGGCATCCAGATCGATGAACAGCTCGTAGACCTCGTCGAGGACCTCGTCGATCCGCGCGTCGGGCCGGTCGACCTTGTTGATCGCGAGGATCACCGGCAGCTGGCTCTCGAGCGCTTTGCGCAACACGAACCGGGTCTGGGGCAGCGGGCCTTCGCTGGCGTCGACCAGCAGCAGTACGCCATCCACCATCGTCAAACCTCTCTCAACTTCTCCCCCGAAGTCGGCGTGGCCCGGGGTGTCGACGATGTTGAGCTTGACGTCGCCATAGCGGATCGCCGTGTTCTTGGCCAGGATCGTGATCCCCTTCTCGCGCTCGAGGTCCATCGAGTCGAGCACTCGCTCGGCGACCGTCTGGCCGGTGCGAAACGCGCCCGACTGCCACAGCAGCGCGTCGACGAGCGTCGTCTTGCCGTGGTCTACGTGCGCGACGATCGCGATATTGCGGATATCAGAGCGGACTGCCATACCGGCGAGCCAGGTTAGCCGCCGCCGATCGTGAGCGGTGGATTAGCCCCCTGTCTTTCGTGGGCTTTGAGCCGCAAGCTTGGTGCACTTGGCTTGGGAAGGGTGGCGGGGGTTTGCGGTGCGCGGGCCTGGGTCGGTAATGGTCGCTGGCCCCGGTCAATCGGCCCCGGTCGTCAGCCTGGGTCGCTGGACGGGTCATAGCGGGGGCAAAGTGGCCCCGGTCTGCGGCCCGGGTCGCTGGACCGGTCATAGCGGGGGCAAAGTGGCCCCGGTCCGCGGCCTGGGTCGCTGGACCGGCCACACAAGGGGCAAAGTGGCCCCGGGGTCACGACTGACGCCCCGCCACCTCTTCCAAAGCCAAAACCGCAGGCGCCCAACCAACGGCGGGCAGCGCCCGCGCACAGCCGCACACTTCTGCGACGGCCGGGCCGCCGCCCGCCCGCCCGTCAGTCGATCGGCTCCGGGTCCGCGGGCACCGCGCTCGGCGGTGTCGCATCCGAGGGCGTCGCATTTGAGGCCGCCGCTTTCGAGGCCGCCGCTTTCGAGGGCGCCGCATTCGAGGGCGCCGCGGTCCCGTTGAGCTCGTGCCCGCCCTGCGCGCCTCCGTCGGCCCCGTCCTGTTGCACCGCGCGCTCGCCTGCCTCGAGCTCGCCTGCCTCGAGCTCAGGATGGCCACCTGACTCGATCCGCTCGGCCTCGGACCGCGCCTTTTCGGCGAGCCGCTCGGCGTCAGACCGCGAGCTGCTGGCTCCACTCAGCGCATCCATCATCGGGCGCACGACGTCGATCGGGATTGGAAACACGATCGTCGAGTTCTGGCTGCCGCCGATCTCGCGCAGCGTCTGAAGGTACCGAAGCTGGAGTGTGACCGAGTTGTCGCCCATCACCTCGGCCGCGTCGCGCAACCTCGCCGACGCCTGGAACTCGCCCTCTGCATTGATGATCTTCGCGCGCCGTTCGCGTTCGGCCTCCGCCTGGCGGGCGATCGCGTGCTGCATCCGCTCCGGGATCTCGACGTCGCGGATCTCGACCATCGTGACCTTGATGCCCCACGGCTCGGTCTGCATGTCGATCAGTTGTTGCAACGACTCGTTGAGGTGCTCGCGATCGGACAGCAGCGAGTCGAGCTCGGCCTCGCCGAGCACCGAGCGCAACGTCGTCTGCGCGATCTGCAGCGTCGCCGCCTCGAAATCCTCTACCTCGATGATCGCCTTGCGCGGGTCGATCACGCGGTAGTAGGCCACCGCCGTGACCCGTGCCGGAACGTTGTCACGGGTGATGATCTCCTGCGGCGGCACCCTGAGGGTCACCGTCCGCAGGCTGACCCTCACGAGCCGGTCGATCGACGGAATCAGAACCACGAGTCCCGGGCCTCGCAGCTGCATCAGACGGCCGAGGCGGAACGTGACGCCGCGCTCGTACTCGCGCAGCACCCTGACCGAGCTCGCCGCTGCAGCCAGCGCGAGCACCAGTAACACAACGACAACGATGATGATCGCCGCGATCACAGCAACTCCCATTCCTCCGCTCTACGGACACATAACGTCAGGCCATTCAGTCGCTCGACGACGACCTTGTCACCGGCGTGCAGTTCATCCTCCTGGAGCACCGAGCGGTTCGCCCGCCACAGCGAGCCGTCGAGCGCGACGCTGCCGTCGGAATCGGCCCAGTTGCGGACCACGCCGACGTGGCCCACGATCCCTTCGGCGCCGGTGCTTATTCGCGTCTGCCTGACCGCCGCGCCCTTTTTGACCGCCAACGCCA
>DATNKY010000039.1:0-6954 GCA_035603155.1 Solirubrobacteraceae bacterium | reverse complement strand
ATCAGTCGTTCGCGTCGTCACTCGGCGGCTCGACCGAATCGCCATCTCCGCCCGGTTGCGGGCGTCGAGGCTCGCGGACGCCCGATCCGCCCGTTCCAGGATCGTCATCTGGCCTTCCGCCACGGCCCCGGCGCCTTCGGTAGCGGGGACCCCGACTCGCTCGGCGGCGCCGACGCCGTGGATCCTGGCCGTCTGGATTGTCTTGACCATCCACGATGACGAATTAGACGCCATCCCGCGCGCTTCCGCAACGGGCTAAAACCGACAGGGGCCGCGTCGCGCATTGGGACGGCGGACGGTGCGTCGAATCGCTTCCTCCGGCCGTCGAGTTCGGCAAGCGCGCCGAAGCACGAGGCCGGTGTATTGTGGATCCCCGCGTGGCCTGTCGCGCACTTGTTGCAAGACCGCGACTTCGTTGATCGCATTCGCGAGCGCCGCTCCGCACGGCTTGGTAGCGCCGGTCGAGCTACCGCTTGTTCGCGCCTCGAAAAAACAAAAACCCGGCGATTTGCGGGGCTTTCGTGAGAGCGGCTGAAGGGACTCGAACCCTCGACCTTCTGCATGGCAAGCAGACGCTCTAGCCAACTGAGCTACAGCCGCGAGGGCGCCGAGTATACCCAGCGTCGTCGAGCACGTCAGTGCTCCGGCAGCCTCGGCGCCGGGTTGGCCCGATCGCGTGACCCGGTTTAGGATGTCTGACCGGTTCACGAACTGAAGGGGCACTTGAATCTCTGTCTCGCGTGCCGCGACGTCCACGTGGGCGCCGCCGGGGGCCTAGCACATGCGACCCGCGATCTCGCGTGCGCGCTCGCCAGCGAAGGTCACTCGGTTCAACTGCTGACCGATCTGTCGCCAGGTCCGATCCCGGCGCTAGACGGAGTGTCCGTGCGCAGGCTGCTGGTCCCGACAGCATCGGAGCCGTTCGATCGTCCGGCGCCCGAGACGGCAGCCCACGATCTGCTGCACGCCGCCGCCGTGTACAGCGAGGTCCGCCGGATCCACGAGCAGGAGCGATCAGTCGACGCGGTGCTGGCGCCGCTGTGGCGCTCCGAGGGAGCGGTGTGCCTGCTGGACGACGAGTTTCCGACGATCGTCTCGTGCATGACCTCGCTGCGGACCTTGACCGAGCTCGATCCGCGATATGGGGGCGCGCCCGACGTCGAACAGCGGCTGGCGCTCGAGGGGCAGGCGCTCGCGCGCGCACCGTACCTGCATGGGCTGACCGAATCCGTGCTGGTCAAGACGGTAAGCGACTATGGCCTGCATCCGGTGGCGAAGGCCGTGATCGGTCGTGGGCTCGCGGATCGGCGTGCTCAGGTTCTCCGTCAGACGGCACCTGGGCGGCCGCTGCGCGTGCTGTTCGTCGGTCGCCTCGAGCACCGCAAGGGGGTCGACATCCTGCTCGTCGCGGCGCAGGAGTTGATCGAGGCGCGAGCCGATGTCACCTTCATGCTCGTCGGCCCGGATGCCGATCCGAGCATCCGCCGAACGTTCGACGACCGCGCCGCATCCAGCCCGCGCCTGCGCGACGCGGTCGAGTTCGCCGGCGCCGTCTCGGACGGCGAGCTGGCGAACTTCTACACGCACTCCGACGTCGTCTGCGTGCCGTCACGATACGAATCGCACGGAATCGTCCTGATCGAGGCGATGATGTTCGGCAAGCCGATCGTCACCTGCGACGCCGGCGGAATCGGCGAGGTCGTCGAACCCGGCCGCGAGGGGCTCGTGGTACCGCCCGACGATCCGGGCGAGCTGGCCCGCTGTCTACGCCGCCTGATCGCTGAGCCGGCCCTACGTGCCGAGCTCGGGCGGGCCGGACGGCGGACCTACGAGCGCCGGTTTCAGGCGTCGACCGTCGCGCGCCAGATGCACGCGTTCATCGAGCGGGTGGCAGCGGCACAGGCGGCCGCGCCGTCCACGCCGGGTGACGTGGCCCAGCGACTCGAACGGCTCCTGTGCGACGCGTTCGGGCTCGAGCCGGAGCGGGCGGCGTCGCTGTCGATCGAGCTGCTCGATCCCCGGGCGAGCGGCCCGCTGAATCGCATCCGCGCCGCTGCGCTTGGGTCGCCGCCGCCGCGCCGACTCGACGCCGACCTCGCCGGACGCATCACCGCCGTGCTCGTCACGCACGACCGCCCCGAGCGCCTGCGCGAGGCGCTGGCTTCGCTCGAGCTGGATCGGGCGCCAATCGAGGTGGTCGTGGTCGACAACGGCTCGTCGCAGTGGGCTTCGGCGCAGGTCACGGAGATCTGCTGCGCCTGGCAAGGGGTTAGGCGCCACCGCCTGGAGCGTAACCTCGGCGCTGCCGGCGGCCGGCGGATCGGTGTCGAGCTCGCGCGCACCGAACTCGTCGCGTTCCTCGACGACGACGCCGAGCTGATGCCCGGCGCGCTCGCGCATCTGATCGTCCAGCTGGATACGCACCCGGAGGCGGGCGCCGTCGCCGCGACCGTCGTCGCGGCCGATGGGTCGTTGCTTCATTCGGGCGGCTCGCTCGAGTCGGGACCCGAATGCGCGAACTTCGGCCTGATCGGCGTCGGCGCGCCGGTGGGAGCGGATTCCGTGCCGCCGAGCGGTCCGGCCGCGTGGGTCCCAGGCACCGCCGTACTGATCCGCCGTGCGCTGCTCGCCGAGTTCGAGCTCGACGAGCAGATGTCGGCCTACTACGAGGACAACGAGTGGTGCTACCGGGTGGCGCTCGAGCGTCCGCACGCGTTTCGGCGCTGCCGCGAGGCGCTCGCGATCCATCATCTCGCTCCTAAACAGCTCGGTCAGTCGAGCTCCGAGGGCCGCGCGCTGACCGTGAAGTTGCTGACGGCGCACGCGCGCTTCTACGAGCGCCACGGCGTTCTGCTGACCCCGTGGCTGTTCGACGTCGTACCCGAACTGCGGTCCGAGGACGGCTCCGGTGACCTCAGCGCCGCGCGACTCCTGCTCGAACTCGTGAGCGCCAAGGGAGCCGACTGGACCGCATCGTCGTGGATCGACGGGTCGCTCGCGCCGCTGTTGGACGGACCTTCGCTGCGGCTCGAACTGCGACGCGCAGACGATGCGATGCACGGCGCGTGGCTCGACGGTGCGCAGTGGAAGGCGGAGGTAGAGCGGCTGCGCGAGACCGTCGCCTCACAGGAGCAGACGCTCGCCTTTCTCCATCAACGCCACGAGACCCTGACAACGATCGAGCAGGGGGGATGGTGGCGGCTGCGTACCCGGCTGCTACCGCTGCTGCGGCTCTCCCAGCGGTTGCGCGGACGTGGCCGTGGCGAGGGGAGACGCGCCCGCCGGGCGTCCGCGTCGGGTCCGGCCGCCGAGATTCCCGCGCCTCGTGCCGAGCGCGCTCATGACGGCTGAGGATCGAGCGACGCCGCAGGAGAGGCCCGGGAGGCGCGGAGTCGCCGGAGCTCGGCGCGCCGATGCGCCGTTTCGACGTACGAAACGCCCATTCGCCCCCGAACGTGTGCGAACAGCTTGAGCATGTCCGCGCACCAGACGCTCGGGTTGTCGAAGCCACGCGCGATCGAGTAGCGGTTCGGGAGATGGCCTCCCGCACACGTCTCGCGCACGGGGCACGCGCGACACCCTGTCGGCAACGGCAGTCCAGCCATGACCCGAGCGTGAAACGGGCTCGCGGCGGCGATCTCACTGAAGTCCGCATCGTGGACGTTCAGCGGCATCGTCGAAAGCCCGTCCTCGCACGATCGCAGCTTGTCGAGTCCCTGGATCGAGCCGTCGGTCTCGATGCAGACGAACCGACATCATCCGCTGCCTGCAGGCGCAGACCACCGAGAACGTCGCCGCGATCCTTGCCGCCGACCCGATAACGCGGAACGACCGCCGTCTGGGCGAGGCGGTCGCCGTGTACGGGCGGATGCGGGCCGACGCGCTGTCGCGGGCGGTCCCGCGCGCGCCCGGGTACATCGGCGGGATGCTGGAGTTCGTCGTGCCCGAACTTCGTGACGGATTGCGAGCGATCGTCGACCAGCACTTCGTGCCCGCGGACGAGCGCGAGTTCGCGGCGATCGTCGCCCGGGCGCGAGCGCTCGCGGGGTGGATCGCCGAGCCGTCGCGGGCGTAGGCGCAGCCGGGCCCTGGTCACCGGCTGCGCCCGTAAACCGCCCGCGCCGTCAGTTGACGACGATCCCCGCGGGCGCCGCGCCCACCGGCAGCGGTGTCGGCGAAGACCCGACCTCGGTCAGCTGGCCGCCGTCGACGGAGAATCCGCTGACCTCGTCAAGGCCAGAGTCGACGACCCACAGGGTCCGACCGTCGGGACTCAGGCGGGCATCCTGAGGAGCGAGCCCGGTCTGTCCCCGCATTGGCGTGCTGCCGAGCAGCGACAGCGATCCGCCGGGGCTGATCCGATACCGAGAAATCGTCGCGGAGGCGGTGTTGATGGCAAACAAGAACCGCCCATCGTGAGTGATCTCGACCCAGCATGGGGCCGTCTGCTGGTCGGCGAACGGCGAACCGCCGATCGAGCTCAGCGCCCCATTCCACGCGACCCCGAACGCCGACACGGTGCCGGCGCCGGCGCCACCGTGGGCATTTGAGACGAACAGCTGCTCGGGATCTGTGGGGCGAAACTCGCTTCCGAACGGGCCAGGCCCCTGCGCCGCGAACGGCGAGCCGGGAGCCGGATCGAGCCGCCCATCGCGCCGGACCCTGAAACTGTCGATCTGCGACGAGGCGACGCGGGTCCCGACGAGCACGGTGCCCGAGCCATTGAACAGGACGTCCCCGGGCTGGGAGCCGGCGGGCAGCGTGAACGTGGCATGTGGGATCGCCCGGAGACGGCCGTCGTGGCCGAGCCGGAAGCCCGTGTAGTTGGTGTCGCCGGCGCCGGCGTTCGCGACGTATACGAGCGACCCGTGGACCGCGACGCTGACCGGATCGGACCCCCCGGACTGGACGGTGCCCCTGGGGACCGGCACGAGTGCTCCGTCGTGCAGGATCTGCAGCACCGACAGCTGGTCGCTGCCGCCGTCGACGGCGATCAGATAGCGGTGATCGGACGGCTGCTGCAGCGAACCCTGCGATGCGATGTCACTCCCCGTCCCGGCGCCGCCGGCCGTGAACGGCGAGCCCGGAGCCGGGGTCAAGGTCCCATTCGCGTGTCGATTGAACGCGGCGATCGTGTTCAGAGCGGTGGTGTTGTCGTTTACGTATACGTGACCGACGATCGCCGTCGGCGACGCGCTCGCCGGCGACGCGGCGACTCCCAAAACTGCAAGTGCGGGCAGCACTAATCCCAGCAATCCTTGGCGGACTGCGAAGCGCATTGAGTTCTCCCTTATCGGTTGCTTTGGTGGCTTCCTCGCACCGCTCGGTGCGCAGGTACGAGGCGCCGGCAACTCTTCACGACTCCGGAGTGAGAGAGTGAAGCCATTGGAGCATCGATATGTCAGTGCGTCAATAGGCGAAAGTGATCGGTAAGAACGCTGGAATGACACGTTAAGAAACTGCCCTGACGTGGAGGCGAGAGCACGGGGGCGCAGCCGTCGATCTGGCCCGCGATTCGCGCCCGATCCACGCGACGGCGTGCACGGCGGATTCACAAACCGTTCACCGTGTTAGACAGCTCTCATGCCGAAAAGCTGAACTCGGTCTGTGGCGGCGCGTTTGGGCGTGTAGAGTCAGACCCATGCCCGACCCGACCGGCCGCTGGATCACTGAATCCAGCTGGCAATGCCCTGTGTGCGCCACGATCAACAGCTTCGACCGCGAGCGCTGCGGCAACTGCGGAAAGAGCGTGCGGCCATCCAACGACGAGCCGATCAGGCCGGTGGATCCCCTGGACGTCGTCGGCCGCCATGACTGGGGCGCAGACGATGGCGACGACGCACAGCGGGCGTCGTCGGACGTTCCCGAAGACGCCGCTTCATCGCCGGACCGGACCGACTGAGCTCCATTCGGGCCTCATCGCCGCCGATCGACCGGTGGCGGCCAAGGCACCGCGATAACCAGGACCGTGCCGCGTCCCAGCTTGGCGTTGACCTCGAAGCTCCCGTCAAGGCCTTGCACTCGGTCGCGAATGTTCTTGAGCCCGGCCCCTTCGCCGGTCTGAGCCGGGTCAAACCCGCGACCGTCGTCCGCGACGCGAACGGCCAGAGAACCGCACCTGTGGTCAAAGCGCACCGTGACCCGCGCGTCGTCGCCCGCATGTTTGACCGCGTTCTGAATCGCCTCCGAGCATGCGAAGTAGACGGCCTCCTCGGCCTCTTCGGTGCTGCGAGGAGCGGTCCCTTCGAGCGCCACGTCGACCGCCGCGCGCGCCGCTCGTGCCTGGAGCGTTTCACGAACCCCGAGCCTTGCGAGTGCGCGCGGGTAGATCCCGTAAGTGATCTCGCGCAGGGAGTCGAGCGCTGCAACTGCGTGGTCGGCCAGCGTGGCGAACGTTTCGGCGAGTTTCGGCGGTGTGGTGGGGTCATCCTCGGCAAGTCTGAGCCTCACCAGCAGCGACACGAGCTCGCTCTGGACTCCATCGTGCAGATCACGTTCCCACCGCCGCCGTTCCTCCGTGAACTCGTTCGCGCCCGCCGACGGCGTGGGCCGGGATCTGTGCGTCTCGGTGCGCGCAGCCGCGCCCGACGGGAACCAACGGCCTTCGGCGCGAACGCTTTCGGCCGCGTTGCACCGCTGGATCGCTACCGCGACGCCACCGCGGTACAAGTCGGTCTCGTCGGCGCGCCTCTCCGCCTGATGGTGCCAGCGGGTGTACACAAATGCCCCCTCGATCGCCGGTTTGGTTGCACGCCTGATCATCGACGCACGCGGGCCCCCTGTCAGCGGGCGGGAGTAATGTTCACCCGGGTGATTGACGCTCACGCGGGTTAACGGGATTTAGGGGATCGCACGGATGAGTTCGAATGCCGCAGAAAAGGTCGCCCCGGGCCTCCGGGTGATCGAGCCGAAGCTGATGCCGCCCAGGGTGCATCCCGGGATGCTTCGCCGCGA
>DATNKY010000044.1:0-6327 GCA_035603155.1 Solirubrobacteraceae bacterium | reverse complement strand
GAGGACACCTGGAGCTGGTAGCTGCTCGCTCGCAGGGTCGTGACCGGACTGGGAGGCGGCGGGATGTTCGGGCCTGGCGCCGGCGGCCACTGACGGCCCCACAGGACGACGGCGCGGCTGATCGTGTGCTCGCCGGCAGCGGTCGGGACCGTGAGCGTCGCCGGCACCGCGTTGGGCTGCCAGTTGGTCGCGGGGCTGCCGTCGACCGCCGCCAGCGCCGGGGCGCCCGGCTGGGCGCTCGAAGCCGACGCGCCCTGGCAGCGGACCGCGTCGTTGGTGTGCTTGAGATCCGGGCGGGCGGTCGCGAGCCGCAGGGACTGCCCCGGCGACACGATCTCGCGACCGGACGGCGTACCGATCGGCAGGGCGCTGCCGCTGTCAAGCGTCACGGTCGTCGTCTTTGGGCCGATCGAGACGGTGAACGTCCGGCCGCGCCAGGAGATGTTGTGGAGCACGACGCCTCCGAGCTGGCCGGTCAGGCTCGGCGCGAGCGCGACGTCGCCGTTTTGCCAGCGCATCCCGGAGTAGCCGTACAGGAACTCCTGCAAAAAGCCGCCGATCCCGGTCATGAACGTGAACGCGCCTCCCGTCTTGGTCTCCGAGAACTGGTTGAACACGTCCCGGATGAACGGCTCGTAGCTGCGCTGCGTGTAGACGAAGCTCGCGCAGCCGGGCGAATTGAGCGCCGAAGTGTCGATCGAGTTGACCGCGTCGCTCATCGACGGCCCCATCGGATCGGTCCGCGGAACGTAGAAGTTGATGTCCTTCTGCGCGACCGAGGCCGGCATCGGGAACCCCCACGGATACTGGAGCAGCGTCACGTCGGCCTGCTTGACGAGCTGCGAGGCATAGCCCGAGAACTCCGGGTGGATCCCGTTCGAGTTCGTCGGCACGACGATTCCGGCGGCGATCTTCGCCCAGTCGGCGGGCGGCGTCATCCCGAGCGCGTGCGCGGCTGCGATCGCGTCCTGGAGCGTCGTCTTGGCGCCCACGTTGGTATACGCCTCGTCGTTGACATCGGGGTTCTCCTCGTCGGGCCCGGTCACGTTGTTGATGTGGTAGCTGCCGTCAGAGGCCTGCACGGCGTGCGAGGCCCAGAACGCGGCGGCGCCCGAGATCACGGGCCAGCCGTGGGTCGACAGCCATTGCCTGTCGCCGGTCGTCAGGTAGTACTGCCACTGCGCGAGCGCGATGTCGGCGGTGATGTGCTGCTCGAACAGCCCCTCGCTGTTGACCGACACCGGGGGCGGGATCTGCTCGGTCCCGTCGAGCGCGCTCTCCCACGGGAAGCGAGCGCCCGCGAAGCCCGTGTCGGCGGCGTGCTGCTGGGCCTCGGGCAGGCGGTTGAACCGGTACGCGTCCATCGCCGCCGCGAGGTCGGGGTGTTGGGCCAGCAGCGAGGGGTACATCCACGTCTCGGCGTCCCAGAAGATGTGCCCGTCGTACCCGTTCGACGACAGACCGGCGGGGGAGACGCTCCAATCCTGATCCGCCCGGGTGCTCGACCACAGGTAGAACTCGCTCGCGTTGACATCGGTGGCGACGGTCGGATTGCCGAGCACGTCGATCCGCCCCTGCCACATCGCAGCCCACGCGGCGTCGTTCTCGGACCTCAGGGCGCCGAACCCCGCCGCCGCCGCGCCCTGGGCCTCCTGCTGGGCCGAGCCGACGGTGTCCGATGTGTCGTTGGAATCGTCGACGCCGACGTATTTGGTGAACGTGTAGGTCTTGCCGTCCTGCACCGGGAACGAGACCTGCTGCCCGACGCTCTGATCGGTGCTCTGGTCGGTCTCGGTGCTGGGAGCGGTCACGTCAGCGCTCGTCGCCAGCTGACTTGCGAGCGTCGCGTTGATACCGATCCCGACTGTCTGCACGGTTTCCCAATCGCGGCGGGCGCCGAGGTTCCAGTCCTTGCTGACCTGGCTCGTGAGCGTCGCCGGGGTGCCGTCGATCTCGTCGGTGACGGTCGCGGTCCCGGTCCAGTGCGGGACCACGACCAGGCGCACGACGCCCACGTGCTCGGAGGCGCGGTCGGTGAACACCTGGTAGCTGAGGTCGGTGACGTGGCCGTCGGGGGCGGTCCAGGTCGCTTTCGTCGACACGATCCCCGTGTGAAGGTCAATCGACTGGCGCCACCCGGAGGTCGTTCCGGTAGTCGTCGAGAACGGCTGTCCACCGTCGGAGAACGTCAATGTCGACCACGTGGGGGTGTTGGCGCGCTGCTGCACCTGGTTCGAGTCCGGGCCGGTCGACGGCTTGGCGTAGAAGCCGGCGAGTTCGGACTGGGCGGGGACCGTTCCCGCGGCATATCCCTGGCCCGCGGGCGGGACCCGGACGCCGAGCAGGCCGTTGCCGGTGAACGTCGGGGCGTAGGTCGCCCCGGTATCGGTAGCGGTCAGCACGAACGAGCCCGCGGCACCGGCCTGGGCCGCGAGACCGAGCGACACCACCCCGACGACGAGCGAGATCGTGAGGATCCGGGCGGGCGAGCGCAGCAGCATCGTGTACCTCCTGTTGACCACAGCTGATCAGGGCACTGCCCGGATCCGAGCCCCTCAAACGGGCTCGCGTCCGGGTTCTGACGAGTGGCCGGAGCAAAAGATCAGGCGCGATGCCCGATGCGGCGCCCGCCGCGCTCGCCGGCCCCGCGACCGCCGCAAATCAGTGAATAAGCGAACGCGTCGCCGGGCTCCGTGAGCTCGTCGCGCGGATGACGATCGGCCTGCACAGCCGCCCGCCTCACCCTCTACCCTGATCGGCATGGTGACGGCCGTCGTCGGTCGGTTGCATCGGGGACGGATCGCAGTGCTTCGGTCGTCGATGCGAACGGTGTTCAGTGCCTGAACCCGTGCTCCGTTCGGGCAGGTACATGCCCGGACTCGATGGCCTGCGCGCGATCGCAGTGCTCGCGGTGATCGCCTATCACCTGAACTTCGGCTGGGCCTCGGGCGGGCTGCTCGGGGTGGGGATCTTCTTCACCCTCAGCGGCTACCTGATCACCGACATCCTGCTGACCCAGTGGGACGACAAGCGCCTGCGGCTCGGCGACTTCTGGCTGCGCCGCGCACGGCGGCTGCTGCCGGCGCTGTTCCTGATGCTGATCGTCGTGACCGTGTGGGTCGCGATCGCGGATCACTCGAAGCTGTCCGAGCTTCGGGGCGAGGTCGCGTCGGCGGCCGTGTACGTCAACAACTGGTGGCAGATCTCCCAGCACATGTCGTACTTCGCGCGCTTCGGACCACCGTCGCCGCTCGGGCACCTGTGGTCGTTGGCGGTCGAGGAGCAGTTCTACCTGATCTGGCCGTGGCTCCTGCTCGCCGGCGTTCACATCGTCCGCGAACGGCGCCGTCCGATCCGGATTCGTCCCCGCCTCGCCGCAGTCACCCTCGTGCTCGCCGCGGCATCGGCGATCGAGATGGCGGTCCTCTTTCACCCGAGCTTCGACGCGACGCGCATTTACGACGGGACCGACACGCGGGCCTTCGGGCTGCTGTTCGGCGCCGCGCTGGCGATGGTCTGGCCGAGCCGCGAGCTGACGACTCGCGTCGGGCCGTCGGCGCGCTCGATCCTCGACTGGGTCGGGATCGCCGGACTGATCGCGATCGGCCTGCTGATCTGGCGCACGAACCAGTACTCGCCGTTCCTGTACCACGGCGGCATCGTTCTGCTCTCGATCGCGACCGTGTTCGTGATCGCCTCAGCTGCGCACCCGGTCAGCAGGGTCGGCCGCGCGATGGGCTGGGAGCCCCTGCGCTGGATCGGAGTGCGCTCGTACGCGATCTACCTGTGGCACGAGCCGATCATCGTGCTGACGACGCCCGCGTTCGGCCGTGCCACCGACCCCGTGCGAGCCGCGCTCCAGGTCGGGGCCACGTTCGCGATCGCGGCCCTCTCCTGGCGCTATGTCGAGGATCCGATTCGCCGTGGCGCGCTCAAGCGGATCTGGGCGCAGGCGAGGTCGGCCCACTGGCGGCCACGCGCGCTGCCGCAGCAGCTGCAGGTCGGACTCGCTGCCTCGGTGCTGGTGCTCGTGCTCGTCGGCGTCGCCCTGGCCGGCGTCAGGCCGCCGAGCTTCGGCGGCTCGGGCAACGGAGTCTCAGAGAGCCAGCTGGCGGCGATCGGGGCCACGCCCTCGGAGCCGAGCCACGCGAGCGCGCCCAGCCAGACCAAGCATGCCGGTTCCCAGCAGGCCAGCGCCGGATCGGTCAGGTCGACGACGACCGCCGATCCACCGACCCCCACAAAGCTGCGCTCCTCGTGCCAGTCCGTGATCCACATCGGGGACTCGACCTCGGAGGGGCTCACGTCGAGCGATTATCTGCCCGATCCGCGGCAGCGGATGGGTGCCCAGTATGCGCGGGTCGGTGTCCGGCACTCGCACTTCGCGATCACCGGAGCGACGTCGATCGTCGAGACGCTGCCGGGTACGACCAATGCCTATGACGTCGCCCAGCAATACGTGCACGACGGGTATCACGGCTGCTGGGTGCTCGCGCTCGGGACCAATGACACGGCCGACGCGTACGTGGGCTCGAACGTCGGGCTGAGCGCCCGCATCCAGCGAATGATGTCGGTGATCGGCAAGCAGCCGGTGATGTGGGTCAACGTGAAGTCGCTGCTGTCGAGCGGCCCGTACGCCGAGCAGAACATGGAGCAGTGGGACAAGGCGCTCCTCGAGGAGTGCTCCAAGTACCCGGACATGCGCGTCTACGACTGGGCGTCGGCGGTCAAGGACAAGTGGTTCATCCCGGACGGGATCCACTACTACTCGCCCGGGTACGCGGCGCGTGCCCACCTGATCGCCGACGCGCTGGCCGAGGCCTTCCCGCAGTCGGGCAGCTCATCGGGGTGCGTGGTGCACACCAAGTCGGTCTCGATCCGCGTACGCGGCGTGCACTGACGCGGGCGCTACCGCGGCCGCAGCCGGTCGCGCGCCGCGACGGCGCTCCGGTTTAGCTTGCGGCGGGTCCCGGTCGCCGCCTCGGCGCCCATCGCGAGCAGCTCGTCTCGGACGCTGCCGGCGAACGGCGTGACGCCGATCGGCTGCCGCGCGCCCTGCGCGCTTGGGAGCAGATCGGCCAGCAAGGTGGACCAGCCGAAGCGCCGCGCCGCCAGGCCTTCGCCGTTGAGCGGGTTGTAGTACTCGCGAAAGCCGTGGCGCTCGACCAGGTCGACGCACGCGCAGAGCATCCGATCGGCCTCATCGTCGTAACCGAAGCGGCGCAGCGCCGGGACCAGGAACCAGACGGTATTCATCCATGACGGCCCGCGCCAGCACCGAAACAGATGCCAGCCGGCCCTGAAGCTCGGCTCCTCCATCGAGACCGACGGGATCCCATGTGGCGCTCTGTAGCGCCGCGGGTGCAGGAGGTGCTCCTCGATCAGCCGCCGGGCGATCTCCTCGGGCAGCGACGGCAGCGCCAGGGGCGCGAGTGACGACCAGGTCGATACCCGCAGCGGGGTGTGGTCCGTGCCGGCGAGGTCCCAGAACAGGCCGCGACCCTCGTCCCAGCAGTGGTCGACAAGCGCCTGTTCGGTGCGCGCTGCCTTGACCGCGTAGGTGTCGTCACCGCTGAGGCGGGCGAGCGAGCGCAGCGACAGGGCGAACGCGACGTTGACGAGCACGTCCTCGACGTGCTCGTCGTAGCGCGCGATGATCGTCCGCGAGTCGTATCGCAGCCGCCGTGAGCGCTCGATGAGCCAGAAGTAGCCCGGCTGGTAGTGGCTCATCCAGCCGAATACCGGGTCGTACTTGGGCGAGTCGTCGAGCCCGGACTCGTCGGGGTGGATGATCGAGATCAACCCGTCGTGGTCGGGGTCGCGGTGTTGCTCGAGCCAGTCGTAGTGGAGTTCGAGCGCGCCGAGTGCCTCGGACGCGAACCCGGGGTCGTCGTCGGACGCCGCCGCGACCAGCTCCCACGCGAGCGCGAGCAGCGGCGTCTGGATGTGGGCCGTCGCGCGGTTGCCGCGGACCGAGTGCGTGGCGTAGAACGGGGCCCGGCGCCAACCGGCGCGATCGTGCCAGAAGATCGTGTGCGGGATGAACCCGTCGAGGCGGCCGCCTCGCACGAGCGTCCGCAGCTCCTCGCGTGCGCGCGCTGGCTCGAAGTGACGCCAGACGATCGCGTGAAAGCACGAGTCCCAATACCACTGGTGCCGGTAGCGCGGGGGCGCGGGGCACGTGAAGCCGTACGACGTTCCGTCGGCGAGGTGCCCTTGGCGCCAGTTCCCCGCGAGCACGCGATGGGCGTCCTCCCGCACGCGCGAGATCCGGCCGGCGTCTACCTCAGCCGGGAGCCGAGCCGCTATCGGCAAAGCCGCTTAAGG
>DATNKY010000050.1:0-2383 GCA_035603155.1 Solirubrobacteraceae bacterium | reverse complement strand
GAGGACAGCGGCGGCTGCGTGACGTCGATCGTCACCGGCGCCGAGGCGCCGCCGACGTTCGCCGGGCCGGCCGTGATCCTGGCCCGGAACTGCTTGACCCCGGTGTTTCCGAACGTCCACCCGAACTGGAACGTCGAGCTCGCGGTCACCGAACGGACCTCGACCGTGTGCCAGTCACTGTCGGCACCGAGTTTCTGGAGGTAGATGACGTGACCTGCCTTGTCCGGCGACACGGTCCCGCTGAACGTGACGTGGCCGTCGACGGTCGAAGTCGACGAGCTCGAGGTCATTGTGACCACATCCTGAACGCCTTCGAACAGCACCTCGGTGTGGCGCGCGGGCACGAAGGTGGTGCGCACCTGGTACAGCTCATTGGTCGACGATTCGAGGTTTGCGAAGGTGTAGCTGCCGTCCATACCGGTGGTGGTGGTCATCACCTCGCGGAACCGATTGCCCTGTGGCTGGCGAGCGAACAGGCTGACCATCGTCGCCGGCTCCGGCGTCGTGCTACCGGGTTTCAGCAGCGTGCCCGAGATCGTGAACGGGGCGTTGCTGGTTACGATCGGATCGGAGGTCTGGACTGTGAAATCCGGAACCTCGGCCTGCTGAATCACGACGGTGGTGATGTCAGAACTTGCCGACGTGTTGCGACTGTCGCCGCGGAACAGGACCCGCAGGTCGTACGCGCCGGGGACACGGAAGGCGTACGGGATCTGGTAATTGGAGCCCGGGCCGATCACTCCCTGCTTGAGCGTGCGCCAGTTGTTGCTCGAGCCCTTCTGGACCTGGAGCGCGACGCTCTCGCCCGTGTGATCGGGTGTCACGTGTCCCGAGAACGTGATCGGGTGGCGCGTGATCCCGCTCGTCGCGCTCGGCGCGAGCGTGAGGAGCGCCGCCACTCGCTCGCGGACCGTGCGACTGTGCGTGAACGCCGGACCGCGCACGAACCAGCTCCGGTTGGTCAGCACGAGGCCCTCGGCGCGGGTGAACTCGTACTGCCCGGCCGGGTCGGTGTGCGTGGTCGAGATCAGCGTGAAGCCCCGGTTGGGGTTCACGCGGTGATACAGCCGGATCACCTGGTTACCGTGATCGGGCCCCTCCAGCTGGCCGAAGATCAGCACCGCCTCCCCGGCGATGATGCTGTGCGGCACCGCGTGGATCGTCAACCCGCGGCTGTGCCTCGGCGCCGCGCCGGCGAGCCCTGGAACGGCAGCGAGCGCAACCGCGGCGACAGCGGCGGCGAGCACGGTGAAGCGAAGACGCATGAAGCCTCCTGAAACCCTGCGTTGCGATGAACCTCCGCTGGCTTCCGGCCCGCCTGAAGCGGTGGCGTTAGATGTCTGGATAAACACGCCGTCAATTCGAGAAGTTGCGCACACCCGAACTTCGCGCGTGAGGATTGTGCAGGCCACGTTAGACTCGGTGGCGGTGGATGCCTTTGCGATCGTGTTGCTGGGCGCCATTGCGGCCTTGGTCCTCTGGGTCTGGCTGCTGGGCAAGTACTTCCCCGGGACGGGAGTGCAGCAGCTCGGTCTGCGCAGCGCGCGCGAGATCACCGAGGACAGAGAGGCGCTCGAAGCCGAGGATCTGAGCCAGATGCTCGCCGCGCACAACGAGCGCCGGCGGCGCCGTGGCAAGCCCGAGGTCACGGTCGCCGACCTCGAGCTCCAGGTCGCCAGCGACATGAACGAGCAACGCCGGCGCCGCGAGGCGTACCTCGCCGACGCCGACCTCGACCAGCTGTTGGCCGCGACCAACGCTCGCCGGCGCGCCCGGGGCCTGCCGGAGCGCACGCGCGCCGACGTCGAGCGCGAGTTCGGACGCCAGCCGGATCCCGAGCGCTGACCCGGGCGAGCCCGTGGCGCGGTGCCTGATCGTCGGTTGCGGCTGCCGCGGGCGGTCGCTCGCGGGCGAGCTCGCGGCTCGCGGCCATGCCGTGCGCGGGACGACCCGCGACCCAGCGCTCGTGGGTGAGATCGAGGCGGTGGGGGCCGAGGCGCTGGTCGGCGATCCGGACCGGTTCGCGACGCTAGCGCGCGCGTTCGATCATGTCGGGGTCGCGTGCCTGCTGCTCGGCTCCGCGATCGGGAGCCGGGAGCAACTCGAAGCTCTGCACGGGAGCCGGCTCGAGATGCTGCTCACGAGAATGATCGACACGACCGTCAGGGGCGTCGTCTACGAGTCCGCCGGCTCGGTCGATCGGGAGCTGCTCGCGGCAGGCGCGGCCCGCGTGCGCGAAGCGTGCGAGGGATCGCTGATCCCGTATGTGCTGCTCGGCGCCGATCCTGGGGAGCCCGCGGAGTGGCTCGCGGCTGCCGTCGACGGGGTCGAGCAGGTGCTGTCGGCGCCCTAGGCGGGTGGCGGCGCGGATCGCCCGTCGGTT
>DATNKY010000061.1:0-6394 GCA_035603155.1 Solirubrobacteraceae bacterium | reverse complement strand
CAAGTAGGCACGCGAGGTGGCGGTCGCGCTGATCGTGGCCGCGGGACGCGGCGAGCGCCTTGGGTCGGATCGCCCCAAGGCGCTCGTCGCCCTCGGTGGACGGCCGATGCTCGAATGGAGCGTGCGGGCGTTGCGTGCCGTCCCGGCGGTGGAGCGGATCATCGTCGCGTTGCCGCCCGAGGCGCTCGGCGAGGCGCCCACGGGAACGGTCGCCGTGGCCGGTGGCGCCCAGCGGTCGCACTCGGTGCGCGCGGCCCTGCGCTGCAGCGGAGACGGGGACCCGGTGATCGTCCACGACGCCGCGCGCCCGTTCGCGACCCCGGCGCTATTCGAGCGCGCGCTCGCCGAGCTCGACCGTCACGGCGCCGATGCGGTGGTCGCCGCGGCGCCCGTCTCGGACACGATCAAGGAGGTGTCCGCGGACGGCGCGACGGTTACGCGGACACTGGAGCGCAAGCTGCTGTGGGCGGTGCAGACGCCGCAGGTGTTCCGGCGCGAGGCGCTCGAACGTGCACTCAGCGCACCCGACGAGCAACTAGCCCGCGCTACCGACGACGCGTGGCTGGTCGAGCGCGCAGGCGGCGTCGTGCGGGTGGTCAGCGCCGACCCCGGCAACCTGAAGATCACGACCAGCGGGGATCTGCGGCTCGCCGAGATGCTGCTTGCCGACCGCGCGCGATGAGCATCGCGACCGGCATCGGCTATGACTCCCACCGCCTCGTCTCCGGACGGCGGCTGGTGATCGGGGGCGTCGAACTCGAGCACGAGTTCGGGCTGCAGGGCCACTCCGACGCCGATGTCCTGACGCATGCCGTGATCGACGCGGTGTTCGGCGCCTGCGCGCTGGGCGATATCGGCGAGCACTTCCCCGACACCGATCCGCGCTACGCCGGCGCCGACTCGATCGAGCTGCTGCGGACGGCGGTCACGCGCGTGGAGCAAGCCGGCTTCGAGGTGCTGCACGTCGACGCGACCGTCGTGCTCGAGCGGCCCAAGCTCCTACCGGTGCGCGATCAGATCCGTGCCCGGCTCGCGGGTGCGCTCGATCTCGACCTGCCGCATGTCAGCGTGAAGGCGACGCGCGGCGAGGGGATGGGATTTGTCGGGCGCGAGGAGGGCGTCGCGGCGATCGCGGTCGCGACGGTGGCGACGCGCGGCTGAGCGCCGCGCGTCCGTCACGCGGCGGCCGTACCGGGGTCCAGCCACTCGAGCCACAGCGCGCTCGGATGGGCCGCGCCGAGGATCGTCTCGGTCAGCTCCCCGTTCCGATACGAGCGGCGGCTCACGACGCCGAACACGCCGCCGCGCCGGTTGCGCTCGAGCAGCTCGGGCGGTGCCTCGATGCCGGTCACGGTGCGGCTCGCCGACTGCCCCATCGGCACGAGCGGATCGGTCGACACCCAATCGACGTCGCGCCGGCGGCCGACGGTGTCGACGATCTCGCGAAAGCGCGCGAGCTGCTCGGGCGAGAAGAAGACGTTGACGTAGGTATCGACCAGATACACGAGTGGCCCGGGCGCGATCGCATCGAGGACCTGGGGCAACAGCTCGCAGGCGTCACCGCGCAGCGCGCGGGCGGGGTTATCGAGCGCGACCCGGGCGGCCTCGTGAAAGCGCGTCACGGCGCCGATCTCCTGGGGCACGCACGCCGCGAGCCAGCCGTGGACCTCGGGATCGGCGAGATCGAGCGGCTCGACGTCGATCCCGATCCGATCGGCGATCATCGGCAGTTGCGCGGGAAGGCGCGGCGTCAGCGGACCCGCCAGCTCGACCTCGACCGACACCGGCGAGGTCGACATTCCGACATGGAGCGGCTCGCCGTGCGCAGGGCTGTATGAGTACCGGTAGCGGTCGAAGTGCAGCGCCAGCCCCGCACCGGTCCCGATGTCGACGAGCACGACCTCGCGGTGCGCGTCCGTGGCCTCGGTCAGAGACGGCACGAAGTCCGCGCATCGGCCCACCTCGTTCATCTGGTAGCGGTGGCGGGCGCAGAGCTCGAGCAGCTCGTCGGAATGCTCGAGACAGAAGGCGCGGTAGTGCTCGGCGAACGACGGATCGAGGCGTGACTGCGCCTCGCCGAGCCGTGGAAAGCAGGCGCGCAGCGGCTCGGGCTCGCGCGCGAGGATCAGCGATGTCGCGGCGGCCGAGAACAGCAGCGGAGGCAAGCGGTCACCGGGGATCGCCGACGCGAGCGCGAGCAGCGCATCGTCGTCGCGCAGGACGGCGAACTGCGCGGCCGTCAGCTGCCACGACGGCGGCGATCCGGGCGCCGACCATGCCGTTGCGACCATGTCGGCCTGCTCGGCGATCAGCTCCGCGTCGGTCACCGGCGACCGCAGGTAGTTACCAGGTCGGCGCTCACCTGGCCTATGATGACGATCGCAACTGAGGGCAACTGATGGAGGGGGTGCGATGTCTGAGGAGTCGATGGTCGAGCTCGTCCAGGGGGCGCTGCGCGACGCTGGGGTGCAAGACGAGGTGATCGCCGTCGGCCAGTTCTATCCGCGCGGGCACACCGGCGGGCTGTTTGCCGGCGGGCTGATCGGCGGCGACGCAGGCGGGGTGGTCGGAAACCTCGGGGGCGCGATCGGAACCGCCGGCGGGTCGATCGCGGGGATGCACGCGGCCGATCGCGCGTCGGGCTTGCCCGGGCAGATGCTGGTGGGGGTGTCGGAGAACACCGTGTACGGGTTCGCGGCGAAGTCGCGGCGTAAGCTCGACGAGCTCGTGTTCAAAGTCGATCGCGCCGGGCTGACTGCGAAGGTGCACCAGCGCGTCAACGTCCGCGTGCTCGAGCTGATCGATGACGACAGCGGCGCGCGGATCGAGCTGGAGGGAAACCGCATGACGGTCACCCACGCCAAGGACGTGATCAAGGTCCTGACCGGCTAGGTCACCGCTTGCCGATCCTGAACAGGCAATGAACTAGCTCGCCATCGCCCGGGTGCGGGCGTGATCACTGGCAGAATCATCACATGGAGGCTCAAGCAAGGCGCTCGGTGCTGGTCGTCGATGACGAGCCGACGATCGCCGAGGTCGTATCCCGTTACCTCGAGCGGGCCGGCTACCGCACACAGGTTGCCGCCGACGGCGTCGAGGCGCTGGCGGCGGTCGCGAGCGACCGCCCGGATCTGGTCGTACTCGATCTGATGCTGCCGGGAATCGACGGGCTCGAGGTGATGCGGCGGATGCGCGAGCAGGGTAGTGACCGGATCGCGACGATCCTGCTGACCGCCAAGGGCGAGGAGTCAGATCGAGTCGTCGGCCTGCGGCTCGGCGCCGACGATTACGTCGTCAAGCCGTTCTCGCCCGCCGAACTGGTGGCGCGCGTCGACGCGGTGCTCCGGCGGGTCGACACCTCGCCGACGCGCTCGCACCCGCTCGTTTGCACCGACCTGACGATCGATCCGACCTCGCGCCGCGTGCATGTTCGCGGCGAGGAGGTGCAGCTCACCCAGCGCGAGTTCGACGTGCTCCTGTTCCTCGCTCGCCACCCCGGCCAGGTCTTCTCGCGCAACCACCTGATGGATGCGATCTGGCAGTACTCGTTCTACACCGACTCGTCCACGGTCACGGTCCACATGCGGCGGCTGCGGGCCAAGATCGAACTCGATCCGGCGCAGCCGAAGCACATCGAGACGGTGTGGGGCGTCGGCTACCGGTTCGCGCCGTGACCGACGTACCGAGTCCGGAATCGCTGCCGGCCCGGGTCGCGGCCGACGCGCTCAGGCCTCTCCCGGCCGCGCGCCGCGAGCCGTTGAACACGCGGATCGCGGCCGCGGTGCGGTCGAGCGTCGGTTCGCTCTCGCGCCAGTTCACGCTCGTGGTCGCGATCGCCGTCGCGCCGGTCCTGGTCGCGTTGGTGATCGTGTCGGCGCTGATGGTGTTGTCCGATCACGGGGCCGTGCTGGTGGCGGCGATCGTGATCGCGGCGGGCGTGGTCGCGGCCGCGGGCGCCAAGCTGGTCTCGAACGGCATCCTGCACGATGTGGAGACCGTGCGCGACGGCCTGAGGGCGGTCGGGCGCGGTGAGCGAAGTGTCTCGATCGAGACGACCGCGGGCGACGAGCTCGCCGAGCTCGCCCAGGCGGCCAATGCGATGATCGCCGACCTGCGGTCCGAGGAGGCCGCGCGTGACCAGTCCGATTGCGCCCGCCGCGATCTCGTCGCGGCCGTCTCACACGACCTGAGGACGCCGATCACCTCCCTGCGGCTGCTGGCCGAGGCTGTCGGCGACGACATCGTCGTCGACCCGGAGACGCGCCGCGGCTACCTGACCCGGATGCGCACGCACATCGACGCGCTGGGCGCGCTGATCGACGATCTGTTCGAGCTCTCGCGGCTCGAGGCGGGCGACATCAGCTGGTCGCTCGAGCGCGTGCCGCTGCACGAGCTCGTAGAGGAGACCGTGGAGGCGATGCGCGTCCAGGCCGAGGCAAAGGGGGTCGCGGTAGTCGCCCGGGTGCCCGACGAGCTGGCGCCTGCCCGCGCCAACCCAGAGAAGCTGCAACGGGTCCTGTTCAACCTGATCCAGAACGCGATCAGGCACACGCCGGCCGACGGCAGCGTCGTCGTCCGCGCCGAGCCGGTCGCGTCGGGGATCGAGGTCGAGATCGCCGACAGCGGCGACGGGATCGCGCCCGAGGAGCGCGAGCGCGTATTCACCGCCTTCTATCGCGCCGGCGTCGACGCGGCGCGGACCGGTGACGGCGCCGGGCTTGGGCTGGCCGTCTCGCGCGCGATCGTCGAGGCCCATGGCGGCCGCATCTGGCTCGCCGAGGGCACCCAGGGCACCCGCGTTCGCTTCAGCCTGCTCGCTGCCTGATCCGGTCTAGTGTCCCGATTCAGAAATTGGATGGCAGTCGAGCGGCCCCTGGCGGCGCCGCGCATCGTCCTCGTCGCCTCGCGTAGCGCTGCTACGCGTCGGCTCCTGCGTCCTTGCGCTGCATCCCCCAGTGACCCCTCTTGGTGCCACCGAATTTCCGAATCGACACACTAGAACGCAGGACGGTAGTCGCCGAACACGTCGCGCATCGCGCCGCAGACTTCCCCGAGTGAACAGCGGTCCCTGAGCGCAGCGCGCAGGACCGGCAGTAGGTTGTCGCTGCCGCGGGCGCGCGCGCGGACCTCATCCAGGCGCCGCTTCACCACCGCGGCATCGCGGTCGGCCTTGAACGCCTTCAGCCGCGCGACCTGCTGGTGCTCGGACTCGGGATCGACACGGAGGATGTCCGGGACCTCGGGCGAGTCCTCGACGAACTTGTTGACGCCGACGACGATGTCCTGCTCGAGCCGGTAGCGCTCGTGGTAGCCGAACGCCGACTCTTCGATCTCGTTGGTCATGAAGCCGATCGCGTGGACCGACCCGCCGAGCTCGTCGATCTTCGCGATCAACTCGGCCGCCCTGCTCTCGATCTCGTCGGTCAGCGCCTCCACGAAATACGACCCGGCGAACGGGTCGACGGTGTCTGCGGCGCCGGACTCGTAACCGATGATCTGCTGCGTGCGCAGCGCGATCTTCGCGGCATGCTCGGTGGGCAGCGCGAGGGCCTCGTCGAAGCCGTTGGTGTGCAGCGACTGAGTGCCACCGCAGACCGCCGCGAATCCCTGGAGCGCGACGCGGACGATGTTGTTCTCGGGCTGCTGGGCGGTCAGCGTGACGCCACCGGTCTGGGTGTGAAATCGAAGCCGCCACGAGCGCTCGTCCTGGGCTCCGAACCGCTCGCGCATGATCGAGGCCCACATCCGCCGCGCGGCGCGGAACTTCGCGATCTCCTGAAAGACGTTGTTGTGGCCGTTGAAGAAGAAGGCCAGCCGGGGCGCGAACCGGTCGATCTCCAGACCGGCGTCGAGCGCGGCCTGGACATAGGCGATCCCGTTGGCGAGCGTGAACGCGACCTCCTGAACTGCCGAGCAGCCCTTTTCGCGGAAGTGGTAGCCGCTGATCGAGACCGTGTTCCACTTCGGCACGCGCTCGTTGCAGTACGCGAACAGGTCGGTGGTCAGACGGATCGCGCCCTCCGGCGGGTAGATGTAGTTCCCGCGTGCGATGTACTCCTTGAGGATGTCGTTCTGGGTGGTCCCGCGCAGCTGCTCGGCCGCCACTCCCTGCTCCTCGCCGACCAGCTCGTAGAGGAGCAGCAGCACGCCGGCGGGGGCGTTGATGGTCATCGAGGTCGAGACCTGATCGAGCGGGATGTCGTTGAAGGCAGTGCGCATGTCGTCGATCGAGTCGATCGCCACGCCGGTGCGCCCAACTTCCCCCAGGCACCTGGGGTCGTCGGAGTCCAGGCCCAGCTGGGTGGGCAGGTCAAAGGCCATCGACAGCCCGGTCGAGCCCTTGGACAACAGGTAGCGGTAGCGCTCGTTTGACTCCTTGGCCGAGGCGTAGCCG
>DATNKY010000305.1:0-7957 GCA_035603155.1 Solirubrobacteraceae bacterium | reverse complement strand
TCGCGGCGCGACGTCCAGAAGTGCGTCGTGACGCGCGACACGATCGAGAACAACACGTCGCCCACACTGGTTACGGTCGCCGCGCCCGACGAGGCTGCTGCCTAGCTCGTTTCGGTCCGGCTGGGCGGGGCAAGCGAGCCCCGCGCCCAGCGCTGATCTGTGAGTGGGTGGCCCCGGCTCGGGCGCTGGCGACGCGACGGGCGCGTGGCCGCTGCCCCGCCCGCCGCCCGCTCGCGCGTTTTGCCTGCGTCGGGCGCGGGACCTTGACCGAGCCCGGCTGGACGCCGGCACGCGCGGCTCTGGCGCGCGTATCGCCCTCTTAGACTGTCGTGCGCATGGCTGACCTGGAACAGACGACCCGTTATGACCCTGCCGAGGTGGAGCCTCGGGTCGCCCGCAGGTGGCTGGAGTCCGGGATCTTCCATCCGGCGGCCGAGGGGGATCCGGAGGAGAACTACTCGATCGCGATCCCGCCGCCGAACGTCACCGGCGTGCTGCACATGGGCCATGCGCTCAATGGAACGATCCAGGACTGCCTGATTCGTTATCAGCGGATGCGGGGGCGGCGGGCGAAGTGGATCCTCGGAACTGATCACGCCGGGATCGCGACCCAGACCCAGGTCGAGCGGGCGCTCGAGGGGGAGGGGACGAGTCGCGAACAGCTCGGCCGCGACCAGTTCGTGCAGCGCGTGTGGGAGTGGCGTCAGCAGTACGGGGGCACGATCGTCGAACAGCTCAAGCGGATGGGCGCCTCGTGTGACTACGCCGAGGAGCGGTTCACGCTCGACAAGGCATACGTGCAGGCGGTCCTGAAGGTGTTCGTGGCGCTGCATGACAAGGGCTACATCTACCGCGACCGCTACATGGTCAACTGGGATCCCGGGTCGCGCTCGGCGATCTCCGACCTCGAGGTCGAGCAGCGGGCCGTCACCGACACGCTGTACTACATCGACTACCCGCTCGCGTCCGGCGGCGGGTCGATCACCGTCGCCACGGTCCGCCCCGAGACGATGCTCGCCGACACCGCGATCGCCGTCCATCCCGACGACGAGCGCTACCGGCGCCTGATCGGCGAGAAGGCGATCCTGCCACTCGTCGGGCGCAAGCTGAAGATCATCGCCGACGACTACGTCAAGCCCGAGTTCGGCACCGGCGCGCTGAAGATCACGCCCGCTCACGATCCCAATGACTTCGAGATCGGCCGCCGTCATGGACTCGGTCAGCCGCAGGTGATCGGCGAGGACGGCCGGATCACCAGCGAGGCGCCAGAGCGCTTTGTCGGGCTCACCGTCGCCGAGGCGCAGGACGCGGTCGTGGCCGAGCTCAACGAGCAGGGGCTGATCGCACGGACCGAGTCCCACCACCACGACGTGCCGTTCTCGCAGCGCTCGGGCGAGCGGATCGAGCCGCTCATCTCGCTGCAGTGGTTCATGGCGATGGAGGAGCTCGCCAAGCCGGCGATCGAGGCGGTGACGAGTGGCCGGGTGCGCTTCTTTCCCGAGAACCAGGCCCGCGTGTATCTCGAGTGGATGCGCAACATCAGGCCGTGGTGCATCTCCCGGCAGCTGTGGTGGGGACATCGGCTGCCTGTCTGGTACCGCGGGCCCGAGACCTACGTCGGCATCCAGGCACCTCGCGGCGATGGCTGGGAGCGCGATCCGGACGTGCTCGACACCTGGTTCTCGAGCGCGCTGTGGCCGTTCGCAACGCTTGGCTGGCCCGACCAGACGGCCGAGCTGGCCGCGTTCTACCCCACCGATGCGCTCGTCACCGGCCGCGACATCATCTTCCTGTGGGTCGCGCGGATGATCATGATGGGGCTCGAGTTCACCGGCCGGGAGCCGTTCACCGACGTCCATATCACGGCGATCATCCAGGCGCCCGACGGACGCCGGATGTCGAAATCGCTCGGCACCGGGATCGACCCGCTCGACCTGATCGAGGGCGGGACGCGTCCACCGGTGTTCGCGAGCGGATCGGCCTCCCCGGGCGAGTTTCCCGCCTACGGCGCCGACGCCGTCCGCTGGGGGCTGCTGGCGATGTCCTCGGGCCAGGACGTCAAGTTCTCCGAGGAGAAGATCGCCCAGGGTCAACAGCTGACCAACAAGCTCTGGAACGCCGCGCGGCTGATCCTGCTCGGGGTCGGGCCTGACGCACGCGCCGAGGTGGCACCGACGCGCACCGAGGACCGCTGGATCCTCTCGCGCCTGCAGCGCGCGAAGACGGAGGTCTCGCAGCGGATCGAGCGATACGACTTCTCGCACGCGGCTCTGGCGCTGTACGAGTTCGTCTACGGCGAGCTGTGCGACTGGTACCTCGAGCTCGTCAAGCCACGCCTGCGTGCGGGCGAGCCCGCGCTCGCCGCGACGCTACTGCACGTGCTGACCGAGACGGTCGCGCTCGCGCACCCGCTGATCCCGTTCGAGACGGAGGAGATCTACTCCCACATCCCTGACGCCGAAGGGCTGCTCGCGGCGCGTGTCGGAGATCGGCCCGTCGCGCTCGACGAGCAATCAGAGCGACAGATCGCCGACGTGATCTCGGCCGTCCAGGCGTTGCGTGCCTGGCGCGACGTGGCCGGGGTCAAGGCGGGCGCGATCGTGCCCGCGAAGCTGCTGGCGGCCGGCTACGGCGAGACCGCCGATCAGGTCGCCCGGCTCGCCCGGATGAAGCTCAACGGCGCAAGCAACGGCGCCGAGACCGTGGCGACGGTCGCGATCCCGGGTGGAACGGTCGAGGTCCTGGCCAGCGAGCAGCTCGACCCCGAGGGCGCGCGGCGCAGGCTCGAGCAGCGACGGTCCAAGCTGCGCGACGAGATCGAGCGCGCGGAGCGTAAGCTGGCCAACCGAGGCTTTACCGCCAAGGCCCCGGCGAACGTGGTCGAGGCCGAGCGTGAAAAGCTTGCGCGATTGCGAGGCGAACTGGAGGCGCTCGCCGGATGAACCTGGATGGTGAGCTCGTGTCCAGCGCGAGGACCGGGGGGGTCGGGACGGAGGTAGGGCCGGGGTGAACGAGCTCGAGATGGACATGGGGTGGCTGTGAACGAGCGCGAGGCGGAGCGCTACCTGCTGTCGCTCGAGCTGTTCGGCATGCGTTTCGGGCTCGATCGCATGCGACGGCTGATGACCGCTCTCGGCCGTCCCGAGCGCAGCTTCCGGTCGATCCACGTGGTCGGCACCAACGGCAAGTCCTCGACGGTGCGGATGATCGCCGCGATCCTCTCGCACCATGGGCTGCGGACGGGCGCCTATCTGTCCCCGCACCTGATCTCATTTTGCGAGCGGATCCGGATCGACGATCGCGATCTGGACCCGGCCGACTTCGCCGCTGCCGTGTCGCGCGCCGCCCGCGCCGCCGAGCTCGTTGATCGTGCGAGCGGCGGAGACGACACGGTCACGCAATTCGAGGCGCTGACGGCGGCCGCGTATTCCGAGCTCGCGCGCCAGGGCGTCGAGGTGGCGGTGATCGAGGCGGGGCTCGGCGGGCGCTATGACGCGACCAACGTGATCCCGTCCGAGGTCCAGGTGCTGACCAGCGTCGGGCTCGAGCACACGCGTTGGCTCGGCCCGACGCTTGCCGACATCGCCCGCGAGAAGCTCGACGTTGTCCAGCCGGGCGCGACGCTCGTCCTCGGTGCCGGGCTCGCCGACGAGGTGACCGCGGTCGCGGAGCGCGTCGCCACCGAGCGCGACGCCCGGATCATCGTCGCGGGCATCGATCCGGGCGTCGAGGTCGGCGCGCTTGGAGGCTTCCAGCGGCGAAACTTCGCGCTCGCACGGACGGCGGCGCAGGCGTTCCTCGGACGGCTCGACGAGCTTGCGCTCGCCGCTGCGGCGACCGAGGTCAGAGTCCCCGGGCGGCTGCAGCAGATCGCGCTCGAGCCGCTGACGCTGGTTGACGGCGCGCACAACGCGGACGGCATGCGGGCGCTCGTCGAGTCCCTGCGGCCGCCGCTGGTAGCCGAGCACGAGCGGATCGTCGCGACCGTTTCGATCCTGGATGACAAGGACGCAGCGGGGATGCTCTCGACCCTGCTGGCGGTGTGCGACGCGGTCGTGTTCACGAGCAGCCACAACCCGCGGGCGCTGCCGCCGGCAACGTTGCAGTCACTCGCGACGCAGCTCGGGGGGCCGCCGTCGGAGATCGTCCCGGACCCCGCGCGGGCGCTCGCGCGCGCGCGTCAGCTGGCGGGGCCGGGCGGCGTCGTGATCGCCGCCGGCTCGATCTACCTGGTCGCGGATCTGCTCTCGCCGGAGCGCTCGAGGAGGGCGTCGACGCTATGAACGACGACCGCGAACAGCCGAGTTTCCTGAGCATGATCGCCCTCGTGGCGCTGATCGTCGCGGTCGTAATCCTCGTGTTCTTCGGGATCGGTTACCTGTTTGGGCGAGCATTCCTGTAACAATCCTCACGCGTGGCGACGAGGACTGCGGTCCTCGACGGCGTACTAGAGCACGAACACGATCCCCCTCTACACTCGGCCTCTCCATGCTGCCCTACGCGATCTTCGGCATCACCAACAGCGCGCTCAACCTCGCGGTCGAGCTCGTAGTGTTGTTCCTCGTTGTGATCTGGCTGGCCCTCGTCTATTGGACGTACGCCGACGCCCGGCGTCGCATCGCCGACCCGCTGCTGATCGGCTGCGCGGCCGCCGCCTCGCTGTTCCCGTTCGTCGGCACGATCGTCTACATGATCGTCAGGCCGCCCGAGTACCTCGATGACGTGCGCGAGCGCGAGCTCGAGATGCAGGCGGCCGAGGCTCGGCTCGCCGAGCTCGGCTACCACCTGTGCCCGCACTGCGATTACGAGGTCGAGAAGGACTTCCTGCGCTGCCCCAACTGCATGCGCAAGCTCAAGGATCCGTGCCAGTCATGTGGGAAGCCGCTCGATCCGACGTGGAGGGTGTGCCCCTTCTGCGAGGCCGAGATCGGCGTTGCCGCGCCGGCGCCGCGTCGCCAGCGCCGCCGCCGCGAGGCGACGCCGGAGCCGGCCACACCGGCCGCAGAGCAGCACTCGACCACCTGATCGCCAGCCCGCGACGACAAGGGAGAATCGCCGTCTATGGAGCGCACGCTCATCCTCGTAAAGCCGGACGCCTTCGCACGCAACCTGACCGGCGAGATCATCGCCCGCTTCGAGCGCAAAGGGCTGCATCTCGTCGCGCTGGCGCTGATGACGCTCGACCGTGATCTGGCGTCGCGCCATTACGCCGAGCACGAGGGCAAATCCTTCTACGAGGAACTCGTGGCGTTCATCACCTCCGGCCCGCTGGTCGCGATGGTGCTCGAGGGCGAGCAGGCGATCGCTGCCGCCCGCCAGGTGATCGGCGCCACGAACCCGCTCGAGGCCGCCACCGGCTCGATCCGGGGCGACTACGCGATCGAGGTTGGGCAGAACATGGTCCACGGCTCCGACTCGAGCGCTTCGGCGACCCGCGAGGTGGGGCTGTTCTTTCCGGACCTCACCTGATCCTCGCATCCCGCTCGCCGCAGCGGCGCGAGATCCTGACGCGCCTCGGGATCCGATTCGAGGCGCTGCCGGCCGAGATCGAGGAGCTCGAGCAGGGGCCGCCAGACGAGATCGCGGTCGAGAACGCGTACCGCAAGGCCTCGTGGGTGGCGCAGCACGCTCCGGATGCCACCGTGCTCGGCGTCGACACGATCGTCACGCTCGGCGGCCGGATCTATGGCAAGCCGCGTGACCGCGACCACGCGCGCGAGACGCTGACCGCGCTCGCGGGCCATCGCCACGCCGTGATCGGAGGTCTGTGCCTGATCGAGGACGAACGGGTGCGGACGCTGGCCGCGACGACCTTGGTATCGGTGCGCGCGCTGCATCGGGATGCGATCGAGCGGTATCTCGACACCGGCGAGTGGCAAGGTCGCGCCGGCGGATACGCGATCCAGGATCGCGGCGCGCTGCTTGTCAGTCAGATCGAGGGCGACTATCTGAACGTCGTCGGCCTGCCCGTGGCGGCGCTCGTCGAGCTCGCGCCGCGGCTGCTCGACGCCTGAGCTGCCAACATCGGCGTCGTTAAGCCTCTTTCCAGCCTTTTTCGCCGCGAATGTGGGCATTCTCAGGCCAGAGGACCGACGGACGTTCGATAGACTGAGCCTCGGACGGAGCTGGCAGCCCGGGCGGTCATTGCGCTTTTCGCCGCCTCGTCCGCGCTCCCAGCTACCTGTGTCTCGACTTGCGAAACTCGACCTTCGAGGGCTCCGACCTGCGGTCCGTCAACGCGACCGTCGAACGTCCCGTTCTCGCTCGAGATGTGCCGGTTGCTCGTCGCACTGCAACCGAGCCGCTGAATCGGGACACTAGGTCCTAGATGGGCTTCTTCACCTACTTGACCGGATTCGGCGGCCGCGACATGGCGGTGGATCTAGGCACGGCCAACACGCTCGTGTACGTCCGCGGGCGCGGGATCGTGCTCTCTGAGCCGAGCGTCGTCGCGGTCGATTCGCGCACCGGAGAGGTGCATGCGGTCGGGATCGAGGCCAAGCGGATGCTGGGCCGGACCCCGGGGACGATCTCCGCGATCCGCCCGCTCAAGGACGGCGTGATCGCCGACTTCGAGGTCACCGAGGAGATGCTGCGCCACTTCATCCAGAAAGTTCACCAGAACCGGTGGGCCCATCCGCGGGTCGTCGTGTGCGTTCCGAGCGGCGTCACCGGGGTCGAGAAGCGCGCGGTCGAGGAGGCGTGCCTGTCAGCGGGAGCACGCCAGGCCTACCTGATCGAAGAGCCGATGGCGGCCGCGATCGGTGCCGGGCTTCCGGTCGGTGAGCCGACCGGATCGATGGTCGTCGACATCGGCGGCGGGACCAGCGAGGTGGCGGTGATCTCGCTCGGCGGGATCGTCGTCTCGCAGTCGATTCGCGTCGGCGGCGACGAGCTCGACGAGGCGATCATCAACTACGTCAAGCGGGAGTACAAGCTTCTGATCGGCCAGCAGACGGCCGAGGAGGTCAAGCTCGAGATCGGCTCGGCCTACATGATGCCCGAGGAGGTTCAGGCCGAGATCCGAGGCCGTGACATGGTCTCGGGCCTGCCGAAGACGGTGATTCTGACCAGCGAGGAGATCCGCGGGGCGATCGAGGAGCCCGTCTCGCAGATCATCGATGCGGTCAAGCAGACGCTCGATCGGACGCCGCCGGAGCTCGCCTCGGACATCATGGATCGTGGCATCATGCTGGCAGGAGGGGGATCGCTGCTTCAGGGCATTGAAGAGCGTCTGCGCCACGAGACACAGATGCCGGCGCATCTGGCGGAGTCTCCGCTGACATGCGTCGCAGTGGGATCGGGACGCTCGCTCGAGGAGTTCGAAGCGATCCACCGTTCGAGTAAGAATTCACGTAACCGTCGCCGCAGGTAGACAGATGCCCGCACAGGCGTTGTTCCGCGGCGGTCGGGAGCAGACTTTGGAGATAACCAGCTCGTGCATGACAAACAGGTTCGACGGCGGCGCGCGGTTCTCGCGTTGCTCGTCTGCGTTTCCCTGATTCTGCTGACCGCGTACTTCGGCGAGTCGCCCAGTAGTCCCCTGCACAACGTGCAGCGGGGCATCGTCGAGGTGCTCTCGCCGGTCCAGCAGGGCGCGAGCACGGTCCTGTCGCCGGTCAGGGACGTCGCCGGCTGGTTCTCGGACACGCTGAACGCCAAGACACAGCGTGACCGGCTGCGCAAGCAGGTCGACAGTCTGACCAAACAGGTCGACCTCTACCGCCAGCAGGCGACGCTCACGCGCCAGCTCGAACAGCAGATCAAGCTCGACAATTCGAACTCGATCAACACCTACCAACCGGTCGCGGCGGACGTGATCGGGCGCGACCCGACGCTCTGGTACCAGACGATCCAGGTCGACAAGGGGTCCGCCGACGGGGTCGAGCTCAACGACCCGGTCACCGGTGACGGCGCGCTGGTCGGCAAGGTGACCACGCTTGACTCCAACGTCTCG
>DATNKY010000541.1:0-7452 GCA_035603155.1 Solirubrobacteraceae bacterium | reverse complement strand
GCTCGTACCAGCCACGCAAGGCCGCAGGCCGCGGCTCCGGTGGAGTCGAACCCCTCCACTGGAGACGATGACGGAGAAGCCCGTCGAAGACCGCGCGAGAAGCACGGCGCGCAGAAGCGACGGCGCCCCGTCGCCCGCGTGTTCAGGCACTTAATCCCACGACGGACCTCCGGCCACAGTATCGTCGCTCGCCGGGGTGGTCGAATGTTCCGATCAACCGCTGGCTTCCCGCGTCTGCCGCACTTTTGTAGCTTCCTTTCGCCGACCAAGCCGCGCTCATCGCGGCGAACGCCACTGCTTGACCGGTCTGACCCGCGCGTCGATACTTGGGCGGTAGCGGCCCTGTTTCGGGGTGTTCGCTGGCCTCGTGGAGGAGCGACAGATGGCAGCAAAGGCTGGAGCACGTGCGGTGGACGGAGAGCTCGAAGGAGAGAGGGCGACGGCGAAGAAGGCGGGCTCCAAGGCGCGCCGTGAATCGCCGCCCGATACGTACGTCAAATCGATGAACGGTAAGCGGCGGCCGAAGCACGGCAAGAAGGGCAAACTCGCCAAGGGCTACTACCTCCAGGAGCTGATGGCGCTCCAGGAGGAGCTCGTCAAACTGCAGTACTGGGTCAAGCAGAAGTCCCTCAAAGTCGCGATCGTCTTCGAGGGCCGTGACGCTGCCGGAAAGGGTGGCGTGATCAAGCGGATTGTCGAGCGCACCAACCCCCGCATCATCCGCGTCGTCGCGCTCGGCGTCCCGACCGAGCGGGAGCGAGGCCAGTGGTATTTGGAACGCTGGTCGGCGCATCTGCCGGCGGAAGGCGAAATCGTGCTGTTCGATCGCAGCTGGTACACGCGCGCGCTCACCGAGCGTGTGATGGGCTTCTGCAGCGACGACGAGTACCAGGAGTTCCTGGGGTACTGCCCACAGTTCGAACGGATGCTGATCCGCTCGGAGGTCGCCGTCTTGAAGTACTGGTTTTCGGTCAGTGACGAAGAGCAAGAGCGCCGGTTTCAGGCGCGCGCCGCTGATCCCAAGCGCCGCTGGAAGCTGAGCCCGATGGATATCGAGTCCCGCGACAAGTGGGTCGACTATTCGCGCGCCAAGGACGCGATGTTCGAGTACACGGACACGAAGGACTCTCCGTGGTTCGTCGTCGACGCTGACGACAAGAAGCGGGCGCGGCTCAACTGCATCAGCCACATACTGGAGCGCATCCGCTACGAAGATGTCCTCCCGCCCCCGATCAAGCTACCGCCGCGTGCGGAGCAGGGCGGCTACATCCGCCCCCCACTCGAGTCGCAGACCTTCGTCCCGGCACGCTACTGAGATAGCCCTACCGCCGTGAATTACCACTCGCCGCCCTCGTGGCGGCCGATCACACGCCGCCCGCCGCGTCAAGGTGCGCGAAAAAAGCGCTGATCAGGGGTCTCGTCGGCGAGACCGGGATCGATCGAGAGTTGGTGCGAAACCGGGTCTAAGCGGCGGTGGCGGTGGTGGGCGTCTGCTTGCGGTCCAGCGTGACCACGGCTTGTGCATCGCCGGCTGCCGCGGCCATCGCGGCGTCGATCGGGAACCGCTGGGCGATCACCCTGTAGACGCGGCCGGCGAACGTGATCGCCGCCTCGTCGCTGATCTCGAACCGCATCCCGACGACGGCCGGGATTCCGTACTCGACTAGGCTCGAGGCGACACCGGAGAACGAACCGACGTGCGAGCCCGCCCACCCTCGCAAGGAGTTGAAAGCCACTAGGCGCAGCCTGCGCTCGTCTTGGAGCAGCGAGCCGAACGCCTCGCCCGTCACCGTGCTCGAGCACCAGGATGCGCCCTCGGTGCGCTTTGTCGTAAGCGACGTGGCCGATCCAGTGCAGGACGTGGACGTCGGCGGGGCGCTGATCGCATCGTCGAGTGCGCTGAGCGTCGCCCGCTCCAGCCGGTGCAGCTCGATCACCCCTGGCGCTCGGGCGCGGTCAGCGCCTCACTGAGCTTGCGGCAACAGATACAGCGTCACTCGCAGCCCTCGCTCGTTCTGATCAGCGACCGGCGGCGCGCCCGGAAGGCGGCGCGAACCATGCCGGCCAGCAGTGCCTTAAGCTGTTGCGAGCCGAACCGCTCGTCATCGTCTCTCGGTACGAGCGGTGGCACGTGCCCCGCCCGACCAGCAACGACCACCACACCGGGCGCCGCTGCCGGCACCCCCAACGCACCCGCGTTGTCCGCGCGAACCAGGTCTGGGCCGACAGTAGTCGCGTACCCGAATCTTGTCCGAAGGCGGTCTATTCGGCGGGCCGTAGCCCATCGAGGCGACCCCTCGGCTTGCTGACTTGCCGACGCGTTGACCATTCGCCGACACCGTTCGCCTTGGCGTCCAGGGACCGCGCTCGCGGCGTCGTGCTCCGCTTCGTCGTCCCGGGCGTTCGCGTGGCCGTTGCCTACACTCTCTTCGAGCTATTTCGGGACCACCGCCGTCAGGCTCGGCGGCGATTCCGCGCTTGACTTGGGCTCGGGCGGGGAATTGCGCCGTGTTTGCAGCGGGAGCGCGACCCACAGCGTCGACACAGCGAGCACATAGACCGCGCTCGTGCAAATCGTCAGCGCCGTGCCGAACAGGAAGTTGGTCACGAGCGCGAACGCGCCGAGGAGCGTCATCGAGAGCAGCAACAGGGCAGCGCTGGCGAATTGGTTTCCGCGCCGCACGAGCGCCGCCTTCTCGTGCTTGCGAAACACGATCCGGTGGTGGGCAACCGGCGCGATGATCAAGAGCGCGCCGAGGCCGGCACTCAGCAACGTCAGGAAGTAGACGTCGCGCTCGAATTTGGAGACGTGATAGAACCGCGTCGAGAACGGGATCACGAGCAGGAACCCGACGAGCAGCAGGATCCCGTTCTGCGCGACGCGCAGCTCTTGGAGCAGCTCGTTCAGCTCGCGATCGAGCCGCGCTGCGGTGTTCTCCTCCTGCGCTCCTGCTTCGATTGCAGCCATCGATGCAGCTTACCGGCGCGGGCAGGAGTTGTGACCATCTCGTGAACGAGCACGTCCGCGACTCTCCGACGTCGACCGACACTGCACATGCGCGGGGCGCTTGTCGGATCTCATCGCGACTCGGGACGGCCAGATCATGCACAAGACGTTCACACGTCGTTTACATCTTTGCGTGTGGTTCGGGCATATGGTGCGCCGGACCGGTGCGGGCATCCGCTCGGCGGCCGGCTGCTCGCTGACAGGTCGCGCACGTTAGGGCTCTTACGCCCAGTTTCTGCAGACTTCCTTGATGGCTTCGATCACGAATCTGATCCGCGGGACTGGCCGCGAGTATTTCGAGCTCTTTGAGCGGGCGGGCGCGAACGTCTCGCGCGCCGCCGAGCTGCTTGACGAGATGCTCGCCGGGTTCCCCGACAGCCAGGACCTGGCGCGCGAGATTGGCCAGTGTGAGCGCGACGGTGACCTGCTCACGCACGATCTGATCAGGCGGCTAAACCAGACGTTTGTCACGCCGATTGACCGCCAAGACATTCTCGATCTTGCCTCGTCGCTTGACGACATCGTCGATCACACCGAAGAGGTCGCGGAGTATCTCGGCCTGTACAAGATCGAGGCACCGATGGCCCAGGCCCAAAGCCTCGCGCACGTGCTCGCACAGGCAACCCGGGAGATCGCGCTTGCGATCCCGCTGCTGTCGGGCTTTCGCGACATCAGCCAGCACACCATAGAAGTGCATCGCCTGGAGAACACGGGCGACCGGATCGTGCGCGACGCGATCGCCTCCCTGTTTGAGGTGGGCATCGATCCGATGGTCGTGATCCGTTGGAAGGACCTGTTCGAGCGGCTGGAGCAGGCGATCGATGCCACCGAGCGAGCAGCGAACATCCTTAACGGGATCGTGATCAAGAACGCCTAGGCAATGAGCGGGGACATCATCCTGGTCATCGTCATCGCCACGGCGTTGGCATTTGACTTCACCAACGGCTTTCACGACACCGCCAACGTGGTCGCGAGCGCGATCTCCACGCGTGCGATCGCGCCAAAACCGGCCGTCACGATGGCCGCGCTGCTGAACTTCGTTGGGGCGTTTCTTTCGCTTAAGGTCGCGGCTACGGTCGGGAAGGGCTTTGTCGACACGAACGCCGTGACGACGACGGTTATCTTCGCCGCTCTGGTCGGCGCGATCGCGTGGAACCTGATCACCTGGTATTTCGCGTTGCCGTCGAGCTCGTCGCACGCCTTGATCGGCGGGCTCGTCGGGGCGGTGATCGCCGCGCAGGGATTCGCGGCGGTCAACGGCGACGGCCTTCTCAGCAACCTGATCGTCCCGGCGATCATCGCGCCGCCGATCGCGTTCCTAGGCGCCGGGTTGATGATCCTGCTCATCTACCGGATCGTCGGCAAGCTCAACCCCGGCCCCGTCGGTCACGGCTTTCGCCTCGGCCAGCTCGCATCCAGCGGACTGCTAGCGCTCTCGCACGGCACCAACGACGCTCAAAAGACGATGGGCGTGATCGCGCTCGCGCTCGTCGCACACGGCGACATATCAGCCAACGCCTTCTACGTTCCAGACTGGGTCGTGATCGCGTCCGCCAGCGCGATCGCGCTCGGCACATTCGTCGGCGGCTGGCGAATCATCAAGACGCTCGGAAGCCGCATCATCGAAATGGACGTCGCACAGGGCTTCGCCGCCCAAGCAGCCGGCGCCACCGTCATCCTCGCCGCCACGAGCGCCGGATACCCCCTGTCAACCACGCACGTGATCTCCGGCTCGATCATGGGCTCCGGCGCCGCCAAACGACTGTCCGCCGTCCGCTGGGGAGTCGCCGGCAACATCGTCGGCGCCTGGATGCTCACGCTGCCAGCGGCCGCTGCCATGGGAGCGATCGTCTACGCAATAACGACACTGTTCGGCCACGGCGCGATCGGCCCACTCATCATCAGCCTCGCTCTGCTCCTAACGCTCGCAGCAGTCTTCATCCGACGCCTCCAACAAGCCAGCCCAGCCCCAATCGCACCATGATCACCGCCGCAATCGACATCCACGCCCTGCTCAAAATGGTCTACACCTCGATCGTGGCCTCCGTCGCGGTCGCCGTCATCTTCTCCGCGGCCATCCTAGGCGCGACCCGCTCAACCGAAGCACGCCGCGAGCACCGCAGCATCGCCGCCACCGCCTACGCCGCAATCGCGGGCGCCAGCCTGCTACTCGCCGCCGCCATCGTCATCTACGGCCTCACGCTCGTCGCGCACAAAACCTAAAACCAAGAACCCGCCAACACGCCAGCGTCAACCCTACCCCCATCCTCAGAGCCTGATCGCACCCCAAGCTCTGCTCTTCACCGCATGTCCCGTTGTTTCTGAGCTGATCGAACCGCAAGCGTCTCGCACGCCGCGACCACGCCGCTGTCGCTGCCGAGCCAGAGCGCTCGCGTGGTCGCGGACGATCCTCGATCGCGGACTTCCGCATCGTCGCTCAGGTCTGGTCGCGGCGCTCCTGCTCTCGCGGTCCGCCGGGCCGAAGCAGCAGCCCTGATCGCCGGCGCGATCAAGCTCGAGGTGGCCCGGTTTTCGTGAACGCAGTCACCGTGCGCGTCCTGAGTTTGGCGATCAGCGGGTGCGTGATCAGCTAGCGCGAGGCATCTCCTCTGCCTGGACGCGGTTCTCCCGGTTGCTGCCCGCGGTCGCTGCTTGGGATCTCGCTGAGGTCGTTGACGTGCGCGAGCCGTGAGAGCTACGCTGTCGAGACGATGGCGCTCTGCCTCGATCTTCGACTTCTTCTCCTCCCCCGCAAGGGGGAATAGCGCGCTGGCGGCCGCACGTAGCCGCATACCGAGTCCGAGAAGAATCGAAGTTCGAGAACTGAGGAGTGACCATGTCTGATGCGGTAGACCCGACCCGGGTGTTGGTCTTTGACACGACGTTGCGTGACGGCGAGCAGTCGCCGGGGATCTCGCTGAACGCGCAGGAGAAGCTGGAGATTGCGCACCAGTTGGCGCGGCTCGGCGTTGATGTGATCGAGGCGGGCTTTCCGGTCACCTCGCCGGGCGACTTCATGGCCGTGCGGGAGATCTCACGCAATGTCGATGGGCCGGTGATCTGCGCGCTGGCGCGCACCGTTGCCTCTGACATCGATCGTGCGTGGGAGGCGGTCCGTGACGCCGCTCGTCCGCGGATCCATATGGTGATCGCCACCAGCGATCTGCACATCGAACACAAGCTGCAGACCACTCGTCAGGACGTCCTTGGTCAGGCGCGGGCGGCTGTGGCGCACGCCAAGGGATATGTCGATGATGTGGAGTTCTCGTGTGAGGATGGGTTCCGCTCGGATCGTGAGTTCATGGCCGAGGTGATCTCGGCGACGATCGCGGAGGGCGCGACGACGATCAATGTCGCGGATACGGTGGGTTACGCGACGCCCGAGGAGTACGCGGGCATGTTCACCGAGCTGTATGAGCGGGTCCCGGCGCTGCGCGATGTGGTCGTCTCGGTTCACTGTCACGATGACCTGGGGGTAGCGGTCGCGAACTCGCTGGCCGGCCTGCAAGCGGGGTGCCGTCAGGTGGAGTGCGCGATCAATGGGCTCGGGGAGCGGGCAGGGAACGCGTCGCTTGAGGAGATCGTGATGCTGCTGCACACCCGCGCGCCGTATCTGGGGCTCACGACGGGGATCGACACCACCGAGATCGCCCGCACATCACGGCTCGTCTCGCGCCTGACCGGGTACGCGGTGCAGCCCAACAAGGCGATCGTGGGGCGCAACGCGTTCGCGCACGAGTCCGGCATCCACCAGGACGGCGTGCTGAAGGAGCGCACCACCTACGAGATCATGGATGCCAAGAGCATCGGGCTGGAGGCCAACTCGATCGTGCTGGGCAAGCATTCCGGCCGTCACGCGCTGCAGCAGGCGCTGTCCGAGTTGGGCTTTGAGGTCTCCGGTCAGACGCTGAACATCGCGTTCAAGCGGTTCAAGGAGATCGCGGACAAGAAGAAGCAGGTCACCGCGATGGATCTCGAGGCGCTCGTCACCGACGAGCTGCGCGACGAGATCGCCGGATACGAGCTTGAGTGGTTCGACGTCGAGGCGTCCTCTCGGCGACCTCCGCACGCGACGGTCTGCGTGCGCTCACCCGACGGCGAGGAGACGGTCGGTTCATTCACTGGCGACGGCCCGGTCGATGCGATCTTCCACGCGATCAACGCCGCGACCGGGATCGATGCACGGCTGCGGGAGTTCCGGGTCGACGCGGTCACCGCCGGCCAGGACGCGCTCGGCGAGACCTCGGTCGTGCTCGAGGTCGGCGGAGTCGTCGGTTCAGGCCAGGGAGTGTCGACCGACATCCTCGGGGCGGCCGGCCGAGCATACGTGCGCGCGCTCTCAAACGCACTACGCCGCCAGCGGGTCCAGGCCGAGGCCGAACCGGAGGCCGTCCCAACGCCCTAGGCCGGTTACCACCGCTCCGCGGCCGAACGGCCGCGGAGCA
>DATNKY010000462.1:0-9335 GCA_035603155.1 Solirubrobacteraceae bacterium | reverse complement strand
GGACGCTCGGCCCGCCCGCCGTCGTCCGCAGCAGCGCGCCCGAGACCACCAGCCCCCGGATCGGCTAGGCCGCTTCGCGCAGTCGCTGGGCGGTTTCGTCGTCGGCTGGGAAGAACGCCTCGACTGACAGCTCCGAGACGGTCACGTCGGATGACGTTCCGAAGGTCGTGATCGTGCTGAAGAACGCGAGCTCGCCGCCTCCCCGCGCCGCGAGTTGCAGCTCGACCATGATCGCCGTCGCGTCCGGGGCGGTGTCCGACACCGGTCCCGGGTAGCCGAGCAGTTCCTCGTGGAGCTCCTCGAGCTCGGGGTCGCCGGTTAGCTGCAGCTCGCGGCCGAGCCGCATGAGCAGGTGCCCGCGCCAGTCGCCGAGGTTGAGGATCCGGGGCGCGAGCCCGTCCGGATGCAGCGCCACCCGCAAGCAGTTGACCGGTGGAATCAGCAGCTCGTCGGCGACGCCGTCGAGCAGCGGGCCGAGCGCGCTGTTGGACATCTGCATGTTCCAGCGACGATCGACGGCGAACGCCGGGTACGGCTCGTGGCCGGCGAGGAGCTTGCCGAGCGCGTCACGGATGTGGGCCAGCTCGGGATCGTCGAGCGAACGAGCGGAATATTGGGGGGCGTAACCGGCGGCCAAGAGAAGCTGGTTTCGCTCCCGCAGCGGCACCTCGAGCTGATCGGCGAGCGTGAGCACCATCTCCGGGCTCGGCCGCGACCGGCCGGTCTCGACGAAGCTGAGATGCCTCGTCGAGACCCCGGCCTCGAGCGCGAGGTCGAGCTGGCTGAGCCGCCGGCGCTGGCGCCAGTCACGCAGCAACGGCCCGATGCGGTTTTCGACCGTGGTCACCATCACGAGCGTACCGGCGCCGGAAGCAGCCTCGTCAGCAGCGCGACGAGAGCGAGCGTGCCCGCCAGGACCGCGAGGCTGAGCTCGAACGCGTCCGCGTAGCCGTGGTTCAGGGCGCCGAAGAAGACGACCCCGACGACCGCGACTCCGAGCGCGTTGCCGACGTTCTGGGCGGTCGACAGGACGCCCGACGTGGCGCCTGCCTGCTCGGGCTTCATGCTTGCCATGATGATCGTCGCCAGCGGCGTGATTCCCAGCCCCATTCCGGCGCCGACCAGCAGCAGGCCCGGGACGAGGATGATGATCGAGCCGCCGACGCCGACGACGGCGACGGCAGACAGCAGCGCCAGGTGCCCAATCGCGAGCGTGCCCGCGCCGAACGCCAGCACGCGCCTGCCGTACCGCTCGGTCAGGGCCGGCGCCCGAACCGATGCGGCGAGGTAGGACACCGCGAGGATCGTGAACACGAGCCCGGACTGGAGCGCGCTCAGCCCGCGCCCGAGCTGCAGGTAGAGGGCGAGGATCAAAAAGAACGACGCCTGTCCGCACCAGAACACGAGCTGGGCGCCGAGCCCGGCGGTGAAGCTGCGGGCCTCGAACAGATCGAGGTTCAGCAGCGGCGAGCCACCGCGGCGGGTCAGCCACTGCTCGTAACGCCAGAACGCCGCCAGGATCGCGGGGGCGACCGCCAGCGAGATCCATGTCCACGGCGGCCAGCCGTGCTGACGGCCCTCGACCAGCGGCAGCACGATCGCCGTCAGCCCGCAGGTCACGAGCACCATCCCGGGTACGTCCGCGCGGCCCGCGCGCGGGGTGCGCGACTCGGGGAGCAGTCTCGGCGCTAGCGCGAGTGCAAGTACGCCGACCGGGACGTTGATCAGAAAGCAGCTGCGCCACCCGAGCCCGGCCGGGTTGGCCTGCACGAGCGCGCCTCCGATCAGCTGACCCGAGACGGCCGCCAGCCCCATCACCATGCCGTAGGCGGATAGCGCCTTGGCACGATCCACGCCCTGATACAGGACGCCGATGATCGACAGCACGTTGGCCATCAGCAGTGCGGCGGCGCAGCCCTGCATCAGGCGAGCGATCACCAGGACCGAGGCGCTGCCGGCGACGCCGCAGACGGCAGAGCTGAGCGTGAACAGCGCCAGCCCGGAGCAGAAGACCAGGCGACGGCCGTACTGGTCGCCGAGCCGTCCAGCGGGGATCAGCAGGATCGCCGTGGTCAGCCCGTACCCGGCCACGATCCACTCGATCGCGCCGCTCGAGGCGTCGAGGCTCGACTGGATCGAGGGCAGCGCGACGTTGACGATGAAGAAGTCGAGAACGACCATGAAGGTGCCGGCGAGGATGATCGGGAGCGGCGCCCACCGGCTGGCGCGCGCTCGTGAGATCAGCCCGGGATGAACGCCGGGCTGGGAGTGTGTGTAGGTGTCTGTGCTCATGGCAGGCAAGGTCTCAGCCACGAGCCCGACCGTCGATTACCCCCGGGGTAATGAGATCCGCACCTGGAACTCTTATCGGCCTCCTACGGTTTTCCGACGCAGGCTGGCGATGGTTCGCCGCCAGGCCAGCCAAAGGAGGTGAATCACTTGAGCCACCGGATCAAGCCCCTGCTGACGACCGTTGTCGTAACCGGGGCACTCATTGGCGGCGGCGCCGCATTCGCGAACGCCGCCACCACGTCGAGCTCGCAGTCGAGCACGAGCCAGAGCGCGCCGTCGACGTCGAATCAGAGCAAACCCTCGACGTCGAGCTCGGACGGCACGGCCGCTCCGCCGTCCACGTCACAGCGGGGCACCCCGCCGCGCCCGGACGGCCGGACGCCGCCTCCGCGCGGCGCCGGATCCAAGCACTGCCCGGGAATGTGACTGTCCGGCCCGCGCTGCGATCTGCGGCGCGGGCCGCCCGGCCGCCGTCAGGCGAAGGAGATCACGCTGCGGATCCCGTCCTGCGCCTCCATCAGGTCAAAGCCGCGGTTGACGTCGTCGAGCGTGATCTTGTGAGAAATGAATGGCTCGAGGTCGAGCTTGCCGTCGAGATACAGCTGCACCAGCTCGGGAACCTGATCGCGGCCCTTGACGCCGCCGAACGACGAGCCGGCCACGTGCCGGCCGGTGATCAGCAGGCGCGGGACGATGTCGAGCGTCTCGCCCTTGCCGGCGACTCCGGCGACCGTGCACAGGCCCCAGCCCATCCTCGCCGCCTCGACCGCCTGGCGCATCACCGCGACGAGCCCGGTCGCCTCGAACGTGTAATCCGCGCCGAAGCCTCCGGTCTCGTCGAGCACATGCTGGACGGTGTCCGGGCCGCCGATCCAGGTGTCGGTCGCGCCCTGGCCGCGGGCGAGCTCGAGCCGCTGCTCTGACATATCGACGGCGATGATGCGCTCGGCGCCCTGCAGCCGGCAGCCTGCGACGGCTCCGAGCCCCACCATGCCGGCCCCGAACACGACGCAGGTGGAGCCCTCGCGCACGCCGGCGGTGTTCATCGCCGCGCCGAGCCCGGTCGAGAGGCCGCAGGCGAACAGGCACGAGTGGTCGGGCTCGGCCTCGGGCGAGATCTTCGCGAGCGCGATCTCGGGCATCACGGTGTACTCGGCGAACGTGCTCGTGCCCATGAAGTGGCGGATCGGCTCGCCGTCGCGCGACAGGCGCGTGGTCCCGTCCGGTAGGTAGCCCTTGTTCTGCTGCTCGCGGATCGCCAGACAGAGGTTCGTGTAGGGGCTGCGGCAGTGGATGCACACGCGGCACTGGGGCGAGAACAGGGTGACGACGTTGTCGCCCGGGGCGACGCTGCTGACGTCCTCCCCGATGCGCTCGACGACTCCGGCTCCCTCGTGGCCGAGCACGGTCGGCGAGTAGCCGGACGGATCGACGCCGGACGCCGTGTACATGTCTGTGTGGCACACCCCGCACGCCTGCAACCGAACCAGGACCTCGCCGGCGCGAGGCTCGGCGAGGTCGACTTCGGTCACGTTCAGCGGCTTGGCGAACTCCTCCAGCACGGCTGCCCGGATCTTCACGGTCTGGCTCCTCTCTCGGTCGGACTCGTCTCAACGATAATCAGAGGCCGCCAGCAGCTCAGAAACATTGTGGTTTCCCATTTCATGCTGGCTAGCCAGCCAGTAGGATGGGCGAGGTCGCAGGCGCCGTCTCAGGAGAGGGGACTATGAGATCAAATCGGGAGCGAGATCGCGTGGCCATCCGGAGTGAGGACGGCCTCGAGCAGCGCGACGGTGGCGAGCCGGGCCAGCCCGTCGGCCCCGGCGTTCCGCAGCCGTCCGTCGGCGACCCCGGCCTCGAGAAGCAGCCCCAGCCTGTGGACGAGATCGAGCTCGACGAGCTGCTGCTGACCGATCGCGAGTACTGGCTGCAGGGCCCGCCCCACGGGGTGTTCGCCCGCCTGCGCAACGAGTGCCCGGTCCACTGGACCGAACGCATCACCGAGTACCCGAACGAAGACGGCTACTGGTCGGTCACGCGCGCCGACGACATCCACACGGTCAGCCGCGACTTCAAGACGTACTCATCGGAGGTCGGCGGCATCACCGCGGTCACCGACGGCTTCCCGCTCGAGCTGATGCGCGCGATGTTCATCGGCATGGATCCGCCCAAGCACGACTGGCTCAAGATGCTCTTCCAGGCCGGCTTCACTCCACGCCGAATCGCGGCCCACGAGCCGGCGATCCGCGCGATCGCGACCAACGTGCTCGACCGCCTCCAAGGACGCGACTCGTGCGATCTGGTGACCGAGGTCGCCCAGCCCACCGTCTCGCGTGTGATCGGGAGCTTCATGGGGATACCCGAGGAGGACGACGCGATCTGGGCGCGGCTGATGCAGACGTCGCTCAGCGCCGGCGACCCCGACATCGCGCCCGACGGGATGGAGAGCATCGTCGAAAACGAGATTCCCGAGATCTTTGCCCGCTGCACGAAGCTGATCGCCGAACGCCGCGAGAACCCGACCGAGGACCTCACGAGCGTGCTCGTCCACGCCGAGATCGACGGTCACAAGCTCGAGGAGCACGAGATCGTGATGGGCTTCTTCCTGCTGATGGCGGCAGGGAATGACAGCACCAAGGCCACCTACTGCAGCGGCATGCGAGCGCTGATCGACCATCCCGAGCAACGGAGGGAACTGGTTAACGACCCGAGCCTGATCCCGGCCGCGGTCGAGGAGTCGCTTCGGATGTACCCGGCCTTCGCCCACTTCCGCCGCACGGCGACGTGCGACACCGAGCTCGCCGGGCAATCGATCCAGGCGGGCGACAAGGTCGTGATGTGGTACGTGTCCTCGAACCGCGATGAGAGCCGTTACGACGATCCGGACCGCTTCGACGTCGGTCGCAACCCCGAGCACCAGGCGTTCGGCGCCGGCGGACGTCACTTCTGCCTGGGGACCGCGCTCGCCCGGCTCGAGCTCAAGGTGATGTTCGAGGAGACGCTGCGCCGCTACCCCGAGATGAAGCTATCCGGCAGGCCGAACTTCGTCGAGTCGGGCTTCCTCAACCAGCTCAAGTCGATGCCGGTCGCGCTCGGGACCCGCGCCGAGAGCTGAAGGTCCGCTAGCCGCCGAGCCCGCCGAGAAACCAGAACCGGCGGCCGGGACGCTCGTCGTAGATCTCCCGCAGGTTGCCCTCGACGGTGACCTCGCTGCCCTCGGGTGCCTCGGCGCGGAGGCGACTCGCGAGCTGCGCGGCGCTGTCCTCGTCATCGGCACCCACGAGCAGCGTGCTCCAACGATGGGTGAACGGAATCCCCTCCTGCTCGAGCTTCTCGGCCAGCTCGTTCGCCGCGCGGTGCGAGCTGGCGTGGACGCGGACTTCGAAGTCCGGATAACCGTCCGCGGCCGAGGCGGCCTTTTCCTGCGTGATCCGCTCACGGTGCTCCTCGGCGCGCTGCGCGTCGGTCGCGGGCAGCGGCTTGTCGGGGTCCTCCCACTCCTCGGCGGTCGGGTGCCAGTGCATCAGCTCGAAATCGGCCTGCCAGCCGTGGTCGCCGGCGAGCTTCTGGACCGTGTCCCGGGTGTGCTCCGCCTGCTCGCGCGTGGCGGCGTAGGCGAATATCTCGGCTCCGTCGTGGGTCACGATCACCCGGTCGTCGGCCGATCCAGATTCGCTCGGACCCTCGGGGTGCTCCTCGAGCGCACGCGTCAAATCGCTCACGTGCTCCTCGTCGTGCATGTCGATCCGCAGGCGCCAGTCGTCGTTCATGAGCGGGACTCTAGCCGGGCGGCGCGCCTTCGCGAGCCCCGAAGGGCCCGAACCGATTGGCTACGCCGCGGCCAGCTCGAGCCCGAACCGGTCGCGCAGCCCCTTTGCGCCGTCGTCGGTAAGCGCGACGGCGCGCCCGCGCCGGGCACGCGTGACCCAGCGCAGCTCGAACATCCGCTGGGCGAGGGCGGCGCCGAGCGAGCCCGCGAGGTGGTGGCGCTGCTCGCTCCAATCCACGCAGTACCGGATCAGCGGTCGCTGCCGGTTGCGCAGCTGGGCGAAGTCGATCCCGAAGTCGTCGAGCTCGCGTACGCCACGCTCGGTGAGACGGTAGTCGTAGTCAAAGCCCGGCGCCGACAGGCGGTCCTTGTGCGCCTTGGCGCTGTCAAAGACGCCGTCGCCGCCCGTCAGCAGCTCTCGCTCGAGCATCGCCGCCATCAGCTGCGTCCCGAGGATTCCCGCGAGGTGGTCATAACAGGTGCGCGCGCGGCGAACCGCGTGTGCGCGCGTCCCCTGACGGAGGGAGCGCACGGGCGCAGGCGGCGCCACCCGCGCGAGCGCCTCGATCAGCTCCGCCACCTCCGCTCCGGCGAGCGCGAAATAGCGGTGGCGTCCGTGGCGCTCGACGGTGAGCAGCTTGCCGTCGACGAGCTTGCCGAGATGGGCGCTCGCGGTCGAGGCTACGACCCCGGCTTCGTCGGCCAGTACGCTCGCTGATAGGGCTCGCCCGTCGCCCAGCGCGAGCAGGATCCTGGCTCTGGCCGGGTCCGCGACCAGTGCTCCGATCTTCGCGATATCGGCGTCGCCCTTCATATCATTGAGCTTAGCGACATGACAGTTCGATCCATGACGAAATATGAGTAGCGGCCGAGGAGGCGAATTTGGGCGCGGCTTTTCCGCGTCACACGGCGCGGCCGCGCCCGGCTCGATGCGTTCGCTGCGCGGCGGCGGGAACGGCGATCGCAAGCAGCCGCCGTTGATGGACCCGACCCGCAAGCGCGACACGCGCCGGATTCTGGCCCTGTTCAAGGCATACCGGGTCCGGCTCACCTCGGTGCTCGTGTTGATCGTCTTCGGAGCTGGGCTCAGCATGCTCCAACCGTTCCTGCTGCGCGACGTGCTCGACAAGGGCATCGGGCAGCACGACACGACCCTCTTGACCTGGCTGACGATCGCGATGATCGCGATCGCGATCGTGACGAGCGCGTTGAGCGTCTTTCAGACCTACCACTCGAACATCGTCGGCCAAAAGGTCATGCATGATCTGCGTGCGGCGGTCTACAAGCGCCTGCAACGGATGTCGCTGGCGTTTTTCACGCGCACGCGGACGGGCGAAGTGCAGTCGCGGATCAGCAACGACATCGGTGGCCTGGACAGCGTCGTCACCACCACCGCGACGACGATCGCCCAGAATGCGACCACGGTGATCGCGGCGATCGTCGCGATGTGCCTGCTCGACTGGCGGCTGGCGGCGATCTCGCTCGTGTTCGTGCCGCTGTTCGTCTGGCTGACGCGCCGGGTCGGCAAGGTGCGCCGCCGGATCACGATGGTCCAGCAGCGCCGGCTCGCGGACCTATCGGCGCTTGTCGCCGAGTCGCTCTCGGTGTCGGGAATCATGCTCGGCAAGACGATGGGTCGTGGGGGTGACCTCGCGGACCGCTTCACGGGCGAATCGCAGGAGATCGCCAACCTCGAGGTGCGCTCGCGGATGGCCGGCCGCTGGGTGATGTCGACGATCCAGATGACGTTCGCGATCCAGCCGGCGATCATCTACTGGCTCGCCGGCGAGAGCTTCACCGGCCATACGATCTCGCTCGGGACCGCGGTCGCGTTCGCGACCCTCTCGACCCGGCTGCTGTTCCCGATCCAGTCTCTGCTCGGCGTCGGCGCCGACATGGAGGCATCGCTGGCCCTGTTTGACCGGATCTTCGAGTACCTCGACCTTCCGGTCGACATCGTCGAGGCCGAGAATCCGGTGCAGCTGCGCCCGAGCGAGCTGCTCGGGGAAGTCCGCTTCGAGAACGTCTCGTTCCGCTACGCGGGGGCACCTGGCCCGGATGGCCCGGCCGGCGACGAGCGCTGGACGATCCACGGGGTCGACCTCGTGGTGCCGGCAGGAACGCGGACGGCGGTCGTCGGCGAGACCGGCGCGGGCAAGACGACGCTCGGGTACCTGGTCGCGCGGCTGTACGAGCCCCAACAGGGTCGGGTGACGATCGACGGCGTCGATGTACGCGACGCCTCGCTCGCCTCGCTCGCGGCGACGGTCGGCGTCGTCGCGCAGGAGACCTACCTGTTCCACGCGAGCGTCCGAGAGAATCTCCGCTTTGCCCGCCCAGAGGCGACCGATGAAGAGATCGAGGACGCCGCTCGCACGGCGCGGATCCACGACCTGATCGCCTCATTGCCCGACGGCTACGACACGATCGTCGGCGAGCGCGGTTACCGCTTCTCGGGCGGCGAGAAGCAGCGGATGGCGATCGCCCGGACCGTGTTGCGCAACCCGCCCGTGCTGGTGCTCGACGAGGCGACGAGCTCGCTCGACACCCAGACCGAGTACGCGGTCCAGGCCGAGCTCGAGCGGCTCTCCGAGGGCCGCACGACGATCACGATCGCCCATCGTCTGTCGACCGTCCGCGATGCCGATCAGATCGTGGTGCTCGACAAGGGCGAGATCGTCGAGCGCGGGCGACACGAGGAGCTGATCGAGCGCGGCGGGCTGTACGCGCAGCTGGTCGCGCGCGACGTCAGCGAGGAGCCCGTCGAGGGTTGAGGACCGTTGGGGATTTTGGACCCATAGCGACCAAAATCCCCAAAAGCGCGAAGGACCGTTGGGCACTTTCAGGGCATCGCCACGAAAATCCCCATCCGTTCAGTCGCGCGCCACTCTGAAAAGAATTACCGGGGTCCGGGAAGGCGACGGGCGGATCGGTGTCTCAACCGGTAGGTGCACGGGGAAACGGAACCGACACGCGCACACGCGGGTCTGCACGATGTCCGGGCAGGTCCGTTCAGATATGCAACCGTTGCGCCTGCCCGCGCGCCGCCTGACTCGGCGTCGGCAGACAAGGTAGGCCGACGTTTCGGGCGCAAAACGACCCGAATCACGGATCGATCACTGACGTTTCGGCGGGGCCAAACGGACTATGAAGTTGAGTGACCGTTTCACTCACACGCGCTCGCAGATGACGAGCGGGCGCGCATTTGACCGACAGGTGAACCACAGAGATCGGAGTACAGCGATGAGGCAGAGCGAAAACGCGAACAAGCCGG
>DATNKY010000798.1:0-6792 GCA_035603155.1 Solirubrobacteraceae bacterium | reverse complement strand
GAGGACCGGGGGACCCAGATCCATCTGGGTCCCCCGGAGAGCCAGGGAAGTGGGGGCGCAGTTCCCTGACCGACAGGGGCGAGTTTCCCCGTCCCAAGCTATGAGTAAACCTCAAATTGCCCCAAAACCGAACCGGACCTCACAATTTCCGATCGGACGTTTAGCCTAGCACGCCCGAAGAGGCGTCCACAAGGCTATCCGCTGGGAGCTGACACCGCCAGGTCCGGCGCCGGTTTATCGGCCGATCTTCCCCGATTTAGCTGCGCTTTTCGCGCGTTCCGGGGCCGCTGAAGAACTCCTCGCCGGGACGCACGGTGCCGGCCGCCTCGGCCTCGTGTCGCAGCGTGTGATCCGCCTCGCCGCTCCATGCTCCGACCGCCAGCATCTCCCGATCGGCGTCCATCGGGCTGCCGCCAAGATCGGCGTTGACGATCCGCGCGCACTTGCGACCCTCGGCGATCGCGGTCACCACGAGCGACTGACCGAGCCGGGCATCGCCGCAGGCGTACACCCGTCCCACCGACGTCCGGTAGGTCATCTCGGTGCGGATGTTCCCGCGACGGTCCAGCGCCAGCCCGAGGTTCTGGACGATCCCCTCGTGCTCGGGATGCTCGAAGCCGATCGCGATCAGCGCCAGATCGGCCTCGAGCACGAATTCGCTGCCGGGCACGGGGGTCAGATCGCGTGACGAGCTCCCGGTCACCTTGCGCGCGTAGACGTGACTGACCGCTCCGTCCTTGCCGCCGAAGGCGGTCACCTCGACCCCCCAGCGGCGCTTGCCGCCCTCGTCGAGCGCATATGTCGTGTCGGTCCGCTTCGGTGGAAGTGGCCAGGGATGGCGCGGGTCATCGGCCCCTGCCGGCAGCTCGGCGTACACGTCGAGCATCACCACGCTCAGGGCCTGCTCGCGATGGGAGTTCGAGATGCAGTCCATCCCCGTGTCACCGCCGCCGATCACGATCACCTTCTTGTCGCGGGCGCTGATCTCGGTGCCCGGGACGGGCGGGCGGAACGGGCGGCCCTGTGACGAGGCGACCCAGCGATTGCGCTGGTAGAGATAGTCCATCGCCGAATGAATGCCGGCCAGCTCGCGGCCCGGCACCTCGAGCTCGCGCGGGACCCTGGAGCCGATCGCGATCACGAGCGCGTCGTAGCGCTCCTGGAGCTCGGCGGTGGTCACGTCGCGACCGACGTCGGTGTCGTAGACGAACTCGATCCCCTCCTGCGCCAGGATCGCCACGCGACGGTCGATGATCCACTTTTCGAGCTTCGCGTCCGGGACGCCGAACCGCATCAATCCGCCCGGCCCCTCGTCGCGCTCGTAGACGGTAACCGTGTGGCCGCAGCGGTTGAGCTCGGCGGCCGCCGCCATCCCGGCCGGCCCGCCGCCGATCACGGCGACCGTCCTTCCGGACCTGCGCGCGGGTGGCTCGGGGACGATCCATCCCTCTGAGAACGCGCGCTCGACGATCGACAGCTCGATCTGCTCGATCGTCACCGGATCGTCGTTGATCGCCAGCACACAAGCCGATTCGCACGGCGCCGGGCAGATCAGCCCGGTGAACTCGGGGAAGTTGTTGGTGGCGTGGAGCTCGTCGCTGGCCTCGCGCCACTTGTCGTGGTAGACGAGGTCATTCCAGTCTGGGATCAGGTTGCCCAGCGGACAGCCCTCGTGGCAGAACGGCACGCCGCAGTCCATGCATCGCGCCCCCTGGAGGCGCAGCTCCTCCGCGGACTGCAGCCCGAAGTACTGCTCGTAGTCGCGGACGCGCGTCTTCGGATCGCGCTTCTCGAAGCCGACCCGGTGGACCTTCAGGAACGCTCCGAGCTCGCCCATGGGGACCGCAGAGGCTACCAACGGGCGGCCGGGTTCCATAGATTGCGTCCGTGCCGGACATCGAGCACCACAGCGCGCAGTTGCCGGTCTCGGGCGAATTCTCGCTGCGGGCCGCGTCCACGTTCGCGTTCGGCCCCGCCGAGGGCACCGCGCCGTCCGCGCGCGACAGGTTGCGGCTGGCCTTCCCCGTCGACGGCGGGCGCGGTTATGCGGGCGCCGTCCTGCGCCAGGACGCCGAGCCCCACGGTCCGATCACCGTCGATCTGACGTTGCGAGACGGGGCCGAGGCGAAGGTCGCGCTCGCGCAGGTGGCGCGGATCGTGTCGCTCGACCACGACGGCTCGGGCTTTCTGGAGATCGGACGCGCAGATCCCGTCCTCGGCGAGCTGCAGCGCGCTCATCGCGGCCAGCGCCCGGTCCTGTTCGGATCGCCCTACGAGGCGGCGGCGTGGGCGATCATCTCCGCAAGGCGCCCCGCGGCACGGGGCAGGCGCGTGCACGACGAGCTCAGCGTCCAGTTCGGTGACACGTTCGAGCTCGAGGGCGAGACGCTGCACGCCTTCCCGCAGCCCATCCACCTGCTCGAGCTCGGCGACCGCTTCGACGGGCTCAACCTCGAGAAGCTGACCCGTCTACGAGGCGTGGCGCGCGCCGCCTTCGACGGCGACCTCGACGCCCGAATGCTGCATGCGCTCGGGCCCGAGCGCGCGTTTGACGAGCTCCAGCGGTTAGACGGGATCGGCCCGTTCTACGCGGGACTGATCGTCGTCCGCGCGACCGGCTTCGCCGACGCGCTGGTGCCGATGCCAGAGCCCAAGCTGCTCGCCTACGCAGCGCGCTACTACGCGTACTCCGAGGAGCCCACGCTGCAGTGGCTGACCGATCTGGCGCAGCGCTGGCGCCCGTTTCGGACCTGGGCGACGGTGCTGATCCGAGTCGCCGGCGCCCGCGGGACCCCCGCGGGCGCCAGTGGCGCTCCCGGAATCGAGTCGACCGGCTAGGCGCTGACGGCTTCGGCGGCCTCGCGCTCGGCGCGCTCGGTGATCACGCGCTTGTAATCGCGCGGCATCACCTTGACGAACTGCTCGCGACGGCGGTCCCACGAGGCGAGGATGTTGCGTGCGACGAGCGAGCCGGTCCGCTGGGCGTGTTCGGAGATCAGCGCCTTGACCTCGGCGTCGTCGGCCTCGGTGAGCCGCTCGAGATCGACCAGGTCGGGGTTGCAGCGACGCTCGAAGCCCCGGTCCTTGTCGAACACGTACGCGACCCCGCCGCTCATCCCGGCGGCGAAGTTGCGCCCCGTCGGGCCGAGCACGACCACACGGCCGCCGGTCATGTACTCGCAGCCATGGTCGCCGACGCCCTCGACGACGGCCTTGGCGCCCGAGTTGCGCACCGCGAATCGCTCCCCCGCGAGGCCACGGAAGAAGGCCCGGCCTGCGGTCGCGCCGTACAGGACCGTGTTGCCGACGATCATGTTCTGCTCGGGGCGAAACCGCGCCGACTCCGGCGGGCGGACCGACACAATCCCTCCCGACAGCCCCTTGCCGGTGTAGTCGTTGGTCTCGCCGCGCAGCGCGAACGTCACCCCGGGCGCCAGCCAGGCGCCGAAGCTCTGGCCGGCCGAACCCGAGAACGAGATCTCGATCGTCCCCTCGGGCAGGCCCCGGGCGCCGTAACGCCGCGCGATCTCGCCAGACAGGATGCCGCCGACGGTGCGGTTGACGTTGCGCACCGGCACCGGCCCGTGGCGGACCTGCTCACCCTGCTCGAGAGCAGGCGAGCACATCTGCACGAGCTCCCAGTCGAGCGCGTCATCGAGCACGGGCACCTGTGGTCGGGTCCGCGAGCGCGGCATGCCCGGCGGCAGATCGGGCATCGTCAGGATCATCGAGAGGTCGACGCCGCGCGCCTTCCAATGGTCGATCGCCTCGTCGGTTTCGAGCAGCTCGGTGCGGCCGATCAGATCCTGGAAGCGGCGCACCCCGAGCTTGGCCATCAGCCCGCGGACCTCTTCGGCGACGAACATCAGATACGCGGTGACCTGCTCCGGCGTGCCGCGGAAGCGCTCGCGGAGGACCGGATCCTGGGTCGCGATCCCGACCGGGCACGTGTTCAGGTGACAGACGCGCATCATGATGCAGCCCATCGCGATCAGCGGCGCGGTCGAGAAGCCGAACTCATCTGCGCCGAGCAGCGCTCCGATGATCACGTCGCGGCCGGTCTTGATCTGCCCATCGACCTCGACCGTGATCCGCGAGCGCAGGTCGTTGAGCAGCAGCGTCTGCTGGGTCTCGGCAAGGCCGATCTCCCACGGCACCCCGGCCGCCTGAACCGACGACTGGGGCGAGGCGCCGGTGCCGCCGTCGTGGCCGGAGATCGTCACGTGGTCGGCGTTGGCCTTTGCGACCCCGGCGGCGACCGTCCCCACGCCGACCTCGGAGACCAGCTTTACCGAGACCGAGCCGTCCGGGTTCGAGCAGCGCAGGTCGTAGATCAGCTGCTTGAGGTCCTCGATCGAGTAGATGTCGTGGTGCGGCGGCGGCGAGATCAGCCCGACGCCCGGGGTCGAGTTGCGGATCTTGGCGATGTAGTCGTCGACCTTGTGGCCCGGCAGCTGGCCGCCCTCCCCGGGCTTGGCGCCCTGCGCCATCTTGATCTGGAGCTGATCGGCGTTGACGAGGTAGTGGATCGTGACCCCGAACCGGCCCGACGCGACCTGCTTGATCGCCGAACGCCGCAGATCGCCGTTCGCGTCGGCCGTGTACCGGGCCGGGTCCTCGCCGCCCTCGCCGGTGTTCGATTTGGCGCCGAGCCGGTTCATCGCGATCGCCAGCGTCTCGTGCGCCTCGCGGCTGAGCGCGCCGAGGCTCATCGCGCCGGTCGTGAACCGCTTGACGATCTCGGTCGCTGACTCGACCTCCTCGAGCCCGACCGGCTGCTCGGCGAACCGGAGCTTCATCAGGCCGCGCAGCGCCGCCTTGCGGATCGACTCGTCGTTTGCCTGCTGCACGAACTCGTCGTAGGTGCGCTGAGGATCGCGCAGCGCGGCGGCGGCCGGATCGGCGCTCGCCTGCACGGCATGCTGGAGGCTCGCGATCGTGTCGGGATTCCACAGGTGCAGCTCGCCGTCACGGCGCCACTGCAGGACGCCGCCGACCGGCAGCAGATCCCGTCCGGTGCGCGGGTAGGCGCGGAAGTGGCGCTCGAGCGCCTCGGTCGCGAGCACGCCCGCGCCGACGCCGCCAATCCGCGACGCGGTTCCCGTGAAGTGCTTGTCAATCAGCTCGTGATCGAGTCCGACGGCCTCGAAGATCTGCGCGCCGCAGTAGGACTGCACCGTCGAGATCCCCATCTTCGAGAGCGTCTTGAGCAGCCCCTTGCCGATCGCCTTGACGATCCGCTGCTCGGCCTCCTCACGTGTTAAGTCCTCCGGCAGCAACGAGCGGTCCGTGAGTTCGTCGAGTGACTCGAACATCAGGTACGGGTTGATCGCTGCCGCCCCGTACCCGATCAGGGTCGCCATGTGATGGATGTCGCGCGGTTCGCCGGACTCGATCACGAGCCCGGTCCGCAGCCGGGTCCCGGCGCGCACGAGATGGTGGTGGACCGCCGCGACCGCGAGCAGAGACGGCATCGCGACCCGCTCGGGACCGACGTTGCGGTCCGACAGGATCAGGATGTTGGCGTCGTTGTCGACGTACCGGGCCGCCTCCTCACACAACGCCTGCAGCCGGCGGGTCATACCGTCGGTCCCGTCCTCGATCGGCCACGTGATATCGATGGTCGCGGCGTCGAAGATCTCGTGCGAGACCTGGCGCAGCTTCTCGAGCTCGTGATTGCGCAGGATCGGCTGGTCCATGACCAGCACGTGGGCCTGGTCGGGGGATTCCGACAGCAGGTTGACCTCGGCGCCGACGCCGGTCTGCAGGCTCATCACCACGCTCTCGCGGAGCGGGTCGATCGGCGGGTTGGTGACCTGCGCGAACAGCTGCTTGAAGTACGAGAACAGGGGTGGCTGCCGATCGGAGAGGACGGCAAGCGCCGAGTCATTGCCCATGCTGGCGACGGGCTCCTCGCCCTTCGCGGCCATCGGCGCGATGATCATCCGCAGGTCCTCCTGCGAATAGCCGAACGCCAGCTGCTTGGAGCGCAGCGGCTCGACGCGCGGCGTGCGCGGCTCGCGCTCGGGCAGCCCGTCGATGTGCACGACCGAGCGCTCGTACCACTCGCCGTAGGGCTTGCGCCGTGCGACCCGCCGCTTGACCTCCTCGTCGGGCACGATCTCGCCCTCCTCGAGATCGAGCAGGAACAGCTTGCCGGGCGCGAGCCGTCCCTTCGCCTGGACGTGCTCGGGGGCCACGGTCACGACGCCCGTCTCGGATGCGAGCACGACGTAGCCCTCGGTGTCCTGTACCCAGCGGCCAGGACGGAGCCCGTTTCGGTCGAGCACGGCGCCGGCCACGCGGCCGTCGGTGAAGACGATCGCCGCCGGTCCGTCCCACGGCTCCATCAGGCACGAGTGGAAGTCGTAGAAGCCGCGCACGTCGGGGTCGAGGTCAGTGCGCGTCCGGTACGCCTCGGGGACCATCATCATCACCGCGTGCGGCAGCGAGCGGCCGCTGAGCACGAGCATCTCGAGCACGTTGTCGAACACGGCCGAGTCCGAGCCTCCCTGGCGGACCACCGGGATCACCTTCTCGAGATCGTCGCCGAACAGCTCGGAGGCGAGCTGCGACTCGCGTGCACGCATCCAGTTGACATTGCCGCGCAGGGTGTTGACCTCGCCGTTGTGGGCGATCATCCGGTAGGGGTGGGCGAGCTCCCAGCTCGGGAAGGTGTTGGTCGAGAAGCGCGAGTGCATGAGGCCGAGGGCCGACTCGGTGCGCTCGTCGCGGAGCTCGGGGAAGAAATCCTCGAGCTGGGTCGCTCGCAGCATGCCCTTGTAGACGAGC
>DATNKY010000605.1:0-4522 GCA_035603155.1 Solirubrobacteraceae bacterium | reverse complement strand
GGCTCGGGGCGGTGCGCCGCGCAGCGGTTGCCAGCACCGATCACGATCACCGCCGGCAGCGCCGCCTACCGCATAGCACCCAACGGGCGCGTGAGCCGCACCTCACCATCACCGAGCCCGTACCCGAGCGACGCGACCTGGTTTCCAGGGAGCGACACCTGGTACAGGATCGAACACAGACATCTCGTCGTCGGGCGCGGGCGCAAGCTCCTGTGGCGCTCGCATGAGCAGATCGCCGCCAACCAGCTCGGCCTCGTAGCGGCCGGCCCGAACGCGGTGGCGTTTCAGCACGACCACAGGCTCTATATCGCGCCGCTCGGCGGCGTCGAGCGGCCAATCGCGGCCCGCGAGCTACCGCTCGGATGGACCACCGGCGGCCTCTACACGTACTCCTATCGCCGCCGTGAGCTCCTGCTGCGCAGTGACACCGGCACGGTCCTGAAAACGATCAGTGACCGGCCGGTCGAGTACCAGTTTGACCTCGCGACCCGCAGCCTCTACTTCCTCAGCCACGGCGTACTGATCGGCGCGCACGGGGCGCGCGTGCGGAAGCTCGCATCCCTTCACAGCCTCGGCATGGCGACCAACACGTCGCTGCAGCCGCTCGGTCGGCTGATCGAGCTGATGGACGACCACCGCCTAGCCCTCGTGCGCCCCGACGGCTCACTGTTTGCCTCGACCCCGATAGGCCAGCTGGACCGCATCTCGAGCTTCATCGCGACCGCCCCCGACGCGAGCGCGGTCGCATTCACAGCCCTCACCGGCCCCACGCGCCACCCCAACGCCGAGAACGTGTACCTGCTACCCGCGGGCGCACACGCCGCGCGCGTCGCCCACCATCAGTCAGGCTCATTCGGAGGTTGCGCACAGTGGGCGAACGTCACATGGCACGGAACCTGGCTGCTGTACTCAGAAGACGACGGCAAGCTCAGCGCGATAGACACGGCCGGCACCCACCGCACGATCCAACTAGACGGCCTCGCTCGGCACCTGCTCAAGCGCCGCGACCAGTTCGATGCCCGCTGGAGTGGATAGCCAACCCGGACCGTGTGATCTAGCCCATCGCGGTGGCCGCGCCGGTGCTCCTATAACGAATCTGGGAGCGTCTCGGCCACGGTCGCGCGACCGTCGTCGGCTTCCGCTTCCCGCTGGCCGGTGCCTCGAGCAGCAGTCACAGCGAGACACCCCGATGGGCGACAAAGCAGAACCGGCCCTGGGCTATTGGACGCGTGCATCACGGTCGCACCTGGGCTAAAGCAATCGCGGTGTGCCGCGCGGCCTGCAATCGCGGGAATGTGAGAGGCATGTGGCCGGCATTGCACGGGGGTGCGGGTTGGGTTATTGGTTGCGGCTTGGGTGTGAGTAGCTGGTGATGTCTTGGTCGAGGGTGCCTTGCGTATCGTATTGGCCGACGTGTACGTAGGTGACCTTGCCCGCTGGGTTGATGAAGATGGTCGTGGGTAGTCCCTCGATCGCAGCGAGTGACGTTAGGTTTGTGGTGGTGGTCTGGTAGCTGGGGTAGCTGACGGGGTGTTGGGCCAGGAAGGTGAGGGCGTCGCCGGGCGAGTCGTTTGTGTCGGCGCCGAGAAACGCGACCCGGCGGCCGTAGCGCGCTGAGGCTGACGCGAACAGGCTGAACTCTGATCTGCACGGCCCGCACCAGGAGGCCCACGCGTTGATCACGACCGGGTAGCCGCGCAGGGAGCGCAGCCGAGCGGTGAGCGCTTGCGATCCGCCGAGGAGGTGCCCCGCTTGTCGGTGAAGCGAAGCGAGCGGTGGTGGCGAGCCCGCGAGTTCCTGTTGGGCCGTCGTTGTGGTAGGAAGGGTGGGTGCGCGAGCGAGCGCGGCTCGGACGTACCGGGCCAGGACACGGGCGGTCGGCCAGCCCGCGACGGACACTTCTCGGTAGTAGAGGATCTGACCGGTTTGAGAGGTGAGCACGAACCACGGGACGCCCTGGACTTGGTATCCGTCGGCGATCTTGCCGCTGTGGTCGATCGCGACTGGGTAGGAGAGCGGATGGCGCAGGCCGTGCAGGAATTTGGTCAGGGTGCGCGGGCTTGGCTCGACGCTGGCCTCGTCGACCGCGGTCAACTGCGGCAGGCCAGTGCGCGCGGCCAGCCGCTGGTATGCGTTGAGCCCGTCGAGCTGGCCAGCGAGGCCGCTGGTCTCTTGGTCCCAGGTTGCGAAGAACAGGTACAGCCTCGCTGCCGTGCCCGGCCCGAGCTGGAGGTTTCCACCTTGCGCTCGCGGGAGCGTGGCTGGGGTGTGTGGCGTCGTCGGCTGCACGCGCGCGTACGACAGGTTGGCGTGCACCGTTGGGTGGCCGGGAAGCAGCGCGGACGCGCTCTGGGCGAGCAGCTGGCCGAGCTGGGGGACGGCTGTGTAGGACATCTGGGTCATGTACAGCCGGGAGAGCTTGCCGCGGGGGTCGATGACGAATAGCGCGGGCGTGTGGGTGATCTGCCCGCGCTGGATCGCGGCCTCGATCCCGTAGTGCTTCCAGATCTGCTTGAGCTGGGCGAGCGATCCGGTGAGGAAGTGCCAGGCGTGGAGCATCCCGTGCAGCTCTGAGTAAGACCAGACGTCCTCGACTGAGATCGCCGCCGGGTTGGCGTCGACGCCGAGCAGCTGTACACGCGCCCCCGCCCTTCCTAGCATCGCTTTGGCGTCCATCATTGCCGTGGTCGTCAGCGGGCAGACGGTCGTGCACTCCGAGTCGTTGAACGCGAGGATGGTGACCTTGCCTCGGAACGAGCGCAGCGAGACGGGCTGGCCGAACTGGTCTGACAGTGTGAACTCGGAGGCCACCCCATGGATCGGCGTTCCCGGATCGAGCTCGGGGTTGGCCGCCAGCGCCGCCGCCTGCGAAGGAGCCGTCGAGTCCTGGTGCACAACGAGCAGCGTGATCGGGACCAGTGCAAGCACAAGCGTCGCCCCAGGTATCACCGCGCGGCCGCTCAACCGCAGCCGCGATCGTGCTGGCAGCCAGTGGGGACGCAAGCCTCGCCGAGCGAGCACGCGGCGGATCGCGACGGTGAGCAACGCGATCGCCGCCAACGCCAGGACGACGATCCCGACGACGTTGTCGGTCGAGCTCCCGTTCGCCGGAGCGGTGCTACTGGAACCCTTCGCGCGAGCGGCCGGCGCGGAGCTGTTCGGCGGTGTCGCCGGGGACGGGCGCTGGGTGCCGCTGGCGGCCGCCAATCTGTTCAGCGCCGTTGACGCCGCGTCGAACAGGCCACCGCCACCGGCGCGGATCCGAACCCCTGCCAGCAAGCGATACGCGGACCTGGTCGAATGCCCGGGCCAGTTGAACCCAAAGCCGTTTGGCATCACCACCAGCAACCGCTGCTTGTAGGCCAGCGACAGCTCGATCCCCAAAAAACGGGCATACGCGCGTGGCTTGCGCCACAAGGCGGTGACCGCCCCAAGGTCGAACGGACTGGCGATGATCGCCACCCGTACCGGAAAGCCTTCTCGTGCAGCCGCTTTGAGCGCCCCTCCCAGCGCAAGCTGCTGCTGCACAGTCAGACCAGCATCGGAGCCCGCGAACAGGTCCTGGTAGACCAGCACGTCGCTGCCCGGGTCACCGTCGGCGCGCGCGGCCGCCGGCAGCTGCATCGCGAGGAACAAAACGATAAGAAGCGCCACCCCGGCCGGCCGCAGCGACCGCACGATCAGCCGGAGTCTCTCCCTCAAGACGCGCAAGAGAATGTCACCGAACCGCTGGTCCTGCAGGGTCGCGGTCACGCGGGCGCCGCTGATAGGGAGAGGGCTCGCTCGCGCCCGGGCAAGAGCGGAAAGGAGCGCTGTGCACGCGATGGGATGATGTAGTTGGCTCGTTTGAGGACGAACATGAACTCGTTGATGCCGTTGTTGACGGTGTCGGTGATCGCCGGGTTGTAGAGCTGCGCCGAGGCGGCGTTCATCGCGGTTCGGGTCCGGACGAAGTCCGCGATCGACCGCTGGATCGAGACGAAGTGAAGTCCGGCCTGTCCTCCGTCGACCGTGTTGAAGTCACGCCGGATGATCACCGGCTTTCCGTGCCTTCTGGCGCGCGCCGATGTTTGTGAGTGTCCGATCACGCCGTAGCGGCTGATCGCCTGGCCGAGGAGGTTCGGGTCGCTCTCGGCGTCGGTCGTGAAGTGCTTGACCTGTTTGGGCGTGACTTGGGGCGCGAACATCCGCGCGACCCGCTCGCGTTCTGAGAGCTCGTCATACCAGCTGTCCAGACGCAGGCGCATGTAGCTGACCTGCATCGTCGTCCCATGCGCGAACGGCCCGGTCGCGATCGCGACCGAGTCCTCGGTCGCCTGGTTGCGCCGCAGCCCGGACTTAAAGCCCATGAACAGCGGCGTGCCCGTGTCGACCGGACACCCGGACGGGATCCCGCCGACATTCTGGTTGGCGGCCGGCAGGCCCGAGCCGACGAACCCCGTCCGCGTCTCCCGCCACCGCAACGCGGCGGCCACACTCCGATGGCCATCAGCGCCCGCCAGCGGCGCGCCGTGCACGAGCG
>DATNKY010000789.1:0-3053 GCA_035603155.1 Solirubrobacteraceae bacterium | reverse complement strand
CCCGGCGGTCATGGAGTGGATCACCGCGCATGCCGGGGCGCCTGACACCCCCGGTCCCTCGAAGCGCCATGGCGGCCTGCATGGCTCGCACCTCGTTGACCGGACGCCTGCCGCGGCGCCGCTGCGCTTCGTGCTGCCGGTCGGCGCGCTGGACTGACCGCATCCAGCTTTACTCGGCGACGCCGCTCAGCAAGCGGATTCCCGAGCGAGGACGGAGGGGGTGTCCGCGATGTGGGCCGTGAGCCCGACGAGAGCTCAGCGCGCCGTTCGCGCGTCTGAGTGCTTCGGGAGCAGGCGGTGGCCGTCGACCACCGCGCCGGCGAGGTCGATCAGCTTGCGGTTGTCGATCCGTGACCGCTCGCGCAGCATCTCAAACGCGTTGTCGTCGTCGATCGCGTGGCGTTCCATCAGGATGCCCTTCGCGCGCTCGATCAGTGCCCGACGGCTGAACGCGCCCTCGAGATCGTGATATTCGGCGAATCTCCGCAGCACGATGTCGATCGAGCTTTGCCAGTCCTCGACGTCGGCGTCTGAGATGTGGGCGAATACACCGCGCTTTGAAGCTTCCTTGACGAACTCCGGATCGCGCGCGTGCAGCAGCACGATCACCGGGCAGGCGGCCTCGCGAACGATCTTGTCGATCAGCTCCAAGGCGTGCTCTGAACTCTCGCCGAGGCCCACCAGCGCGACATCGGGCCGCTCCCGCGCGGTCACGGGCCCGACGTCTTGCACCTCGATCTCGCGCGCGATCACCTCATGACCAAGCGCGACCACGATCGGGGCTACGAGCGCAAGCCGGTCTTTGCGCTCGTTGGCGATCAGGACACGGAGATGGTCGGTCCGATCGGTCAGCGGCTCCACAAGCCGATTCTAGATCCCGTTCGATCCAACACGAGCGTCAGGACAGATGCGGCGAGGGGAGTAGCATCGATCTAAGCCTCGCCTCAACCCTCGGCGGGCGGTGTCTTTCCGGCTCCAGCGCTCGGCCGGCGTGAACGTGTCGACCTCAACCGTCGACGCGACAACAAACGCGTCAGGCGCCGGACCCGGGCTGACGCACGTGTGAAGGCTGAGTGATGTCCAGCACGAAAGGTCCTGACCCGCGAACGCCAATCCCGCGCGATGACCGTGGCTGGCGGGTTGCGCCCGCCCCGGATGGGCGCGGCGCGCCCGAACCACCCAAGCGCAAGCCGCCGCATCGCTCCCGCTGGTTTGTCGGCTTCGTGGCCGCGTTGCTGGCGTTCAACCTGGCGTCGGTGTTCCTGCTCTCGCCCGGCGGCGAGCAGCGGGTCAAGGTGCCGTTCAGTCCGTATTTCCTGTCCGCGGTGCAATCCGGCCGGGTCGCCTCGATCGAATCCAAGGGCGACACGATCCAGGGCACGTTCAAATCGCGGGTGAGCTACCCACCCACCGACGCGAAGGCCACGCCCACAACTCTGTTTGCGACCCAAGTCCCGAGCTTCTGGAACAACGCCCAGCTGACGGCTCTGCTCAAATCCGAGGAAGTCCAGGTCAACGCTCAGTCAACGACCCAGACCACGTCGCTGATCGTTTCGGTGTTGCTCGGCTTCGGGCCGACGCTGTTGATCGTCGGGCTGTTCGTCCTGTTCGCCCGCCGGGCAGCCAAGGGCGGAGGCGGTATGGGTGCGCTGGGCAACTTCGGGCGCTCGAAGGCGCGACGGATCGATCCGGCGACGATCAGGGTCACGTTCGCCGACGTGGCGGGGATCGACGAGGCCAAGTCGGAGTTGACCGAGATCGTCGACTTCCTGCGCAACCCCGCGCGGTACGGGCGGCTGGGCGGGCGGATGCCCCACGGCGTGCTGTTGTCAGGCGCGCCGGGGACGGGCAAGACGCTGCTTGCGCGCGCGGTCGCCGGCGAGGCACACGCGGCGTTCTTCTCGATCTCGGCCTCGGAGTTCATCGAGGCGATCGTCGGGGTCGGAGCCTCGCGCGTGCGGGATCTGTTCGTGAAGGCCAAGGAGGCCGCTCCATCAATCATCTTCATCGACGAGCTCGACGCGATTGGACGCTCGCGCCAGGGATCTGTGTCGATCGCGGGCTCCAACGACGAACGCGAGCAGACGCTCAACCAGATCCTGACCGAGATGGACGGATTCGAATCCATCGAGGCGGTCGTCGTGCTGGCCGCGACGAACCGCGCCGAGATCCTCGATCCGGCGCTATTGAGACCGGGACGCTTTGATCGCCGGGTCGCCGTCCAGCCACCCGACCGGGTCGGGCGTCGCCAGATCCTCGAGGTGCACACGCGGTCGATCCCGCTCGCACACAGCGTTGATCTGGAAGCGCTCGCCGCGACCACCCCGGGCATGGTCGGCGCGGACCTGGCCAACCTCGCCAACGAGGCCGCCCTGCTCGCCGCCCGCCGTAATCACCACACCGTCCAGACGTCGGACTTCACCGACTCACTGGAGAAGATCCTGCTCGGCGCTCCACGCGGGATCGTGCTGTCAGCGGCCGACCGCGAGCGTACCGCCTACCACGAAGCCGGCCACGCGCTGATCGGGATGCTCACGCCCGGAGCCGACCCCGTGCGCAAGGTCTCGATCATCCCCCGGGGCATCGCCCTCGGCGTCACGCTCTCCACGCCGGATGACGACCAGGTCTCCTACACGCGGGAGGACTTGCTCGGCAAGATCAAGGTCGCGCTCGGCGGCCGGGTGGCTGAAGAAATCGTCTTCGGCACGATCACCACCGGAGCCGAATCCGACATCGACCACGTCACCACGATCGCCCGACAGATGGTCGGCCGGTGGGGGATGAGCGATGCGATCGGATTCGTCAGAGTCCTACCGGCCGACGGGCGAGAATCGATGTTCGGCAGCGCGGGCGAAAGCTCCGAAGCCACCCAGCGCGTACTCGACGAGGAGGTGCGCCAGCTGATCGACGCCGCCCACCTAGAGGTGACGACCGCGCTTTCCGCACACCGGGACAGGCTCGAGACACTGGCCCAGGCACTGCTCAAGGACGAGACGCTCGACGAACTCGACGCGTACGCGGCAGCGCAGATGCCGCCCCGCAACCCAGACGCC
>DATNKY010000353.1:0-2210 GCA_035603155.1 Solirubrobacteraceae bacterium | reverse complement strand
GAAATCCAGCTCGGACAGCGCGTCCTCGACGAGCCGTCGCTGGTCGTCGTCGTCGAGCACCTTGCGGGTGACCTTCTCGGTGGCCATCACGGTCAGGTCGGCGACCTCGCGACGGATCTCCTGAATCGCCCGGCGCGTCTCGCCGTCGATCTCGCGGCGCGTCTGCTCCATCAACTGATCGCGCCGCTTCTCGGCCTGCTCCTGGGCTTGGCGCTCGGTCGCCTCGCCCGTCTTGCGCGCGCGCTCGAGGATCTCCTCGGACTGCGTGCGCGCCTCGCGAAGCCGCTCGCGGTACTGCTCGAGCAGCTCGTCGGCCTCGTGCCGCACGCGCTCGGCGTGGTCGATCGACTCCTCGATCGCGTGCTGGCGTCGGTCGAGCGCCTCGGAGATCCGGGGGAAGGCGAGCTTCCACAGGATGTACATCGAGATCCCGAACAGCAGCAGCGTCCAGATCATCAGCCCGACGTTCGGGGTGATCAGGAACGAGCCGCTCGAGGAGGCGACGGGGAGATGTGAGACGACGGCCATCTACTTGAGCACGTAAGACAGCAAGCCGGCGACGAGGCCGTAGAAGAACACCGCTTCGGTGAGCGCGAACCCCAGCCACTGGATGCTGGTGATTTCGTCTCGCATCTCGGGCTGGCGAGTCACCGCCTCGATCACCTTGCCGAAGATGATGCCGATGCCGACGCCGGCGCCGACCGCGCCGAGACCGCCACCGACCGCGATCCCGAAGCCGGCCGTGATCCCGGAGGCCGCCGCGATTGGAATGACGTGCAAGAGAAACATCAGAGGGCTCCTTGTCGTGTTAGTGGTGAGTGGCCGCGCCGGCGATGTAGATCGCGGCCAGGGTCGCGAAGATGAACGCTTGTAGCGTGGCCACCAGGCCCAGCTCGAACAGGTAGATGAGGATCCCGGCGGGAAGCGCGAACCACCCGAGCGCCTGCAGCCCGAGGATCACGGCGAGCCCGCCGGCCAGGAACAAGAGGATGATGTGACCGGCGAAGATGTTGGCCCAGAGCCGGATGGTCAGCGACAGCAGCCGCATCAGGGTGGAGATCACCTCGATCGGGAAGATCAAGAGCAGCATCGCCCCGTGCACACCCGCCGGAATCAGGCTCTTCAGGTATCCGATGGGGCCCTGTGTCCTGATTCCCACGATGATGAACGCGAAGAAGACGACCAGTGCCAGCACGAGCGGGACCGAGATGTTCGCGGTCGCGGCGTAGAGCGCAAACGAGGGGATGTGGGCGCCGAACAGGTTGAACTTTTCCTCGCTGTTCGTCGGCAGCGGCAGATAGCCGACGAGATTGCAGAACCAGATGAACAGGAACAACGTGCCGATGAACGGGAACCACCTGGCCGCCATCGAGTCGGGCATGTTCCCGCGGGTGATGTTGTTCCGCATCAGCGAATACAGCACCTCGACTGCGGTCTGGATCTTGTTCGGGCGCGCCTGCATCCGCCTCGCAATCCATACCATCGTGAATATCGTCAGCAGCGTCGCGATGAACAGGTAGAGCACAGCGCGATTGATGCTGAAGACCCCAAGGCTCACCCAGTTGACGAGCTTGAATTCGTTCTGGATCTGGAAGGTGTTGTTCTTGTGCTGCGTGAAGCCGTAGATCACGATCAGCGCGATGAAAATGCCGATGTACGCGGCAAAGCCCGCGAACAGGACTTTCTGGGTCTTGCTCATCGCGACCTCGGGCGGCTCGGCCGGGTCAGGAACGAGAGAACCAACTGCGTTGTGAACGCGAACACGACCACGATGAGCGCTGTCAGTCCGTCGTCGCGCCCGGCGCCGTTGCGCACGAGAATCACCGCGATCGCGAGCGTGAACAACCGTCCGAGCAGATACGCCAGCCGCAGGGTGACCTCGCCCCGGGGATCGCGCAGCGATGGGATGACACGCTCGATGACCACGCCGACCGCGCGCAAGACGATCCACGCGCCCGCGCCGACCAGGTACCCAACGGCTGGGACGCCGATCAGCAGCATGATCGGCGCCGCCACCACCAGGATCACGACGTCGAGGTAGGCGAGCACCGGGGCGTGGGTGTCAGAGGTTGCGGGAGCGCTTAGTGACAACGGGAACACCCGTACATGTCGTCGTCGAGATGTGAGCAGTAGGGGTCAAACATGGAGGTCAGAGGGCCGGAAGGGTAGCGGCGGACTAACGGAACCGTCGTTCGCCTGCGGACGCGGAC
>DATNKY010000248.1:0-2686 GCA_035603155.1 Solirubrobacteraceae bacterium | reverse complement strand
TTTGTCGTCCCCGAACGTCGACGATCGACGGTCTCCTGGCTCCGACCTACCCCGGGTCGCCCGGTGTCAAGCGATCCTGGCCGCGGCGACGGTCTCGATCCGGCCTTGACGTCGCTAATTCGGCGACTCAGCCGGCGTCGGGATCGACCTGGTGTCAAGGCCGGTCGAAAACTAGGCCAGTTGTGCCGGTCGAAAAGTAGGCCACTTGAGGGTTGGGCTGGCGTGGGACGCTTCTCCTTCTTCGTTTGCCGGTTTAGCCGGGTAGTCGCAGGCCCCGGAGGGGCCGAGCACACCCGGCGTCTGCTGTCGGGGGCGGTTTGCGTTGCTTTGGCGCCAACGCGCCGGGATCGGCGTGTTGTGAGGCGTTCTAAGGGGCTCGGCGAGGCAGCCGGGGGGGATGGGTCAGGGGATTTCGGCGGGTTTGGCGCCGATCCGGGTGTCGAGGTCTTTGCCTCTGAGCCGGTAGCTGTCGCCTTTGAGGCTGAGGATCTCTGAGTGGTGGATGAGCCGGTCGATCATTGCGGTGGCGGCCATGTCGTCGCCGAAGATCTCGCCCCATTTGCTGAACGGCTTGTTGCTGGTGACGATCATCGACGCGCGTTCGTAGCGGTTCGAGACGAGGCTGAACATCAGGTTCGCGGCCTCGGGGTCAAACGGGATGTAGCCGACCTCGTCGATCACGATCAGCGGGATGAACGACAGCCGCTTGAGCTCGGCCTCCAGGGTGCCTTGGCGTTTGGCCTCACTGAGTCGCGCGACCCATTGGGTCGCAGTCTGAAACTGGACGCGTTGACCGGCGAGGCACGCGCGGATCGAGAGCGCGATCGCGAGATGTGTTTTGCCGGTCCCGGGCGGGCCGAGCAGGATCACGTTCTGTTTGGCGTGCAGGAAGTCGAGTTGCCCGAGGTGCTCGATCACGGTCTTCTTCACGCTGCGTTGGAAGGTGAAGTCGAACTCCTCGAGTGTTTTGCGGGCCGGGAACCGGGCGGTCTTGATCCGGCCCTCGCCACCGTGTGAGTCGCGGGCGGAGACCTCGGTGCCCAACAACACCTCGGCGAACCGCTCATAGCTCCAGGACTCCTCCCGGGCCCGGTCAGCCAACGCCGGCAGCGCGCGGGCGGCGGCGGGCGCTTTGAGCGCGCGGAACAGGTGCGCGAGCTCGGCGTGCTTGGTCATGCTGGGATCAGCTGGTCATAGCGCGACAGCGGCCGGATCTCGACGTCGACCTCGTGGCGCTGGCGGCGCTTGGCTCGCTGGCGCTCCAGCTGGGTCTGATGCTCGGGCGCGGTGATCGTCAGCGCGCCGGCGAACACCCGCCGGTGCTGGGCGGCGAGCTCGCCGGTGTCGAGAACGATCGCCGTGACCGCGGTCTGGGAGACGCGGAGCTCGACGCGCCGGCCAGTGAAAGCTGGGTCGATCGAGTAGTCGTTGCGGTCAACACGAACGAACGGCTGCGCCGGGACGCGCAACACTCGGCGGCGATCGGTGTCCGGCATCGTGGCGGGCAGCCGTCGCATCCGTGTCTGCTCCTGCGCGAGCCGCTCTGCCGGGACCGCGCGGATCGTGCGATGAACCCGACCGTTCGCCTTGTCGGTCCAGGTGTCGAGACGGTCCTGAAAATCGAGGTGGTTCGCGAATACCCGGCCGGGCTCGAAGTTCGAGCGCATGAACCTATGTGATCGCTCGAGCTGCCCCTTCGCCTGCGGATCGCGCGGTTCGAGGATCACCCAGCCAACCTCAAGCTGCCCGCAGAACCCGGCGAACGGCCCAGTCGGACGGCCGCCCGCAGCAATCGCCGCCTCCCGATCCCACACCAGCTTCTCCGGCAACGCACCGAGCCGCCACAGATTCCGCCCCAGCCCCCAGAGGATGTCCGGCGCCTCCTTGCTGAAAATCAGCGTGCCCGCGATCGCGCGTGACCAACACACCTCGCTAGTCACGACCCACCCACGACGCAGCTGCCCATGCCCGACCGGGACCTGCTCGCTCGGTTCCCACAGATCGCACTGCACAAGCTCACCCGGCCGATAAATCGTCCGCTGAAACGTCCTGGGCAGCAGGAACCGTGGCCTGACCTCCCGGACGAAATCGTCGAAAATCGACTTCCCGCCCTGATAGCCCAGCTCACCGGCCATCTCCCGCAGCCGCTGCGACTGAATTCGCGGATCCGCAGCCAACCGCTCGCAGATCCAGTCCCTAAACGGATCGAGCTTCGACCCCACCGGCTCCCGCTCATATCTCGGCGGCTTCGTCGCCGCCAGCAACCTCGCGACCGTGTCGCGAGCCAATCCTGTCCGACGGCTGATCTCCCGGCCCGACAACCTCTCGACCCGATGCATCCGCCTCACCTCGGCCCACTGCTCCACGCCGACCAACCTTTCCTCCTCGCCGATCACGATCGATCAGACGAGGGTCAGAGGCCGACCGGACAAGTCCGGCCCTGCCCCGAGATGGCCTACTTTTCAACCGGCGCAGGCGGCCTAGTTTTCAGTCGGCGCCCACAGGGGATCAAACCTTTAAGACTGTTCGCCCTTCAGTGTGGAGCGATCGGGGTCGCTGCTGGACCCCGCGTTGTAAAGCGAGCGACCGCTTCGCTGTCGAACTCGACACCGATCCCTGGCTCGGACGGGAGCACGATGCGACCGTCCTCAATACTCAAGGATGAGCGCATGATGGCCTCCAAGTT
>DATNKY010000601.1:0-2008 GCA_035603155.1 Solirubrobacteraceae bacterium | reverse complement strand
ATCCGACTCTCGTGTGGCCCTGCGCCCGTGACGATCCGTATGCAGGCCACCGCGAAGGTGGTCAATCGCAGCCGGCGCGTGGTCATCGACGGCGGCGGACGCGTGACCCTCAGCGGTGAGCGGAGTCGGCGGATCATCTATCTGGACACGTGCGATCCCAAGCAGGTGTGGACCACGTCGCATTGTCAGGATCAGGCGACGCCGCAACTGACGGTCAAGCACCTGGGCCTGACCGAGGGTAACTCGACCGGCCAGCTGTTCGACGGCGGCGGCGGTGGGGCGATCTTCGACCGCGGGGGCCGGCTGCGGATCATCGACTCGACCTTTACGGCCAACCGATGTGACACGACGGGACCCGACCTCGGTGGCGGCGCTGTCCGCGCTCTGTCGCAGTACCGCTCGCTGCCGGTTGAGGTGCTGCACAGCCGTTTCGTGAACAACGTATGCAGCAACGGCGGGGCGCTGAGCAGCATCGGCGTCTCGTGGACGGTCGCCGACAGCACGTTCATCTCAAACCGGGCGATCGGCCACGGAGCCAACCCGTCACGCGCCGGAACGCCCGGGGGCGGCAGCGGCGGCGCGATCTACAACGATGGCGACCGGATGGCGCTGCGGATCTCCGGGAGCAGGTTCACCGACAACCACGCCAACGAGGGCGGCGGCGCGATCTTCTTCGTCTCCAACGATCGCACCGGCACCGTGTCGATCCGCAGCAGCCGGCTGATCCACAACGTCAATGACGGGTTTCAGACCGCGGGCCTGCCCGGGATCTACTTCCTCGGCGCTCGGCGGCCGTCGATCATTCGCTCCAAGCTCCGCTGAGCGACCGAGCGTCCTCGCGCTGTCTGTTGCGATCGCCGGACCGGATCCTCCCCAACAGCTCCTTGCGCTCGCGCATGTAGAGAGCCGCGTGGGGCGGGACCGACCCGCCCTCGAGTACACGCCGCCGGCGCGTGCTCGAAGAAGGGTCTGAGACGGGGCGACGTGTGCTTCCGGATTTCATCGGGACTCACGATCCGTGTCGGGGGTATGGACCGGCCGACGGTCGGTGTCCTCACGCACCGGCGTGCGGACGGTGTCCTCATGCGCCGGCTCGCCGGTCACGCCCTCTTCGTCGGAGGGAACGGCTGACGTGCCCTCGAACTGATCACGCTCGTCATCGGAGATCAGCTCGTGATCGGCGAGGCCCTGCTCGTGTATGTCGGCGTGCTCCTGGTGCAATTCGGCCTCGGCCCGCTGCTTGGTGGCCTCCGCCTCGGCGATGCGAGCACGGCGTTCGGCTTGATCCGCGCGCTGCGAGAGCTGATCGGCTGCACGACGGTTTTCGCCAACGCGCGCCGAACGGCGCTCCTCGAGGTCACGTTCGCGCGCGCGCAGGCGGGCGCGCTCGCGCATGCGTGGCACCGCGAACACCAACACTGCGAGCAGCACCAAGACAACAACAACGATCACAACAATCAAACCAGTGGACATCGGTACCTCCCTTGGCGCTGCCCTCGGTCTCCGCGACGCTGGCTTTAGACCATGGTGCGCCGCGCGCATTTGCGTGGACGGACTGTTATCGGTGCTCTACCCGGTCGCGGAGGCCCTCACGCATGAATTCGCGAATGGCGGCTCAGCCGAGGTCGAGCGCGCCGCGCGGTTTTGGGCCCCACGGGAAGTCACGTAGCGATTCGAGAAACGAGCTGGTGAGCGCCGACCACTCGCCGCGCGTGAACGCGCATACGGTCCGGATCGGCCGCGGTCCGGCCGGCCGGGCGAGATGCGTGAGCGCCGCCGGGACGATATGACTCGGAACCAGCGTCGGCCCGATCCCCGCCGCCGCAAACAACGGCGCCGCCGTCACCTGACTGGTCCGCAGCGCCACCCGCGGGGCGAAGCCGGCCGTGCCGCAACAGAAGTCGAGCACCTCCGCGAGCCCGTGCGCACGGGTGAAGTGAACCCACCGCCGCTCGGCCAGGTCCGTGAGAGCGACCGACTTCTGATCCAGCAGCGGGTCGCCGTGGGG
>DATNKY010000738.1:0-4631 GCA_035603155.1 Solirubrobacteraceae bacterium | reverse complement strand
CGGCTCCAGCCACGCGATCTCGGCGACGCTGCCGGCTGGGTGTTGCCCTGACTCCGCGCCGGCCACCGGTTGCGGTCGGCGGCCCCGGTCGCGCAGCGCGTTGAGGCATCGGTTGGTCGCGATCGTGTATAGCCATGCGCGCAGCGACGAGCGGCCCTCGAACTGCTCGAGCCCGCGCCACGCTGCCAGGAGCGTCTCCTGGAGCAGGTCCTCGGCGTCCTGGAGCGAGCCAAGGATCCGGTAGCAGTGCAGCTGCAGCTCGCGGCGATATGGCGCCGTCAGCTGCGCGAACGCTTCCTCGTCACCGCGCTGCGCGCGGGCAAGCCTGTTGCGGGTCTCCAGCTCGTCGATCACTGAGCGCATCTAAGTACTTCGACACCGGCGTGCCAAGAAATTCATCGGTCAATTCGTCCTCGTGGGCCTGTCTGTTCGTCCAGACACCAAAACCAGACAGGAGGAGCCGTGACCACGACGATTACTCGCAAAATAAGTTCGAGCCAGCGCTGGGTGCTCGTGCTGTGCTCGATCGCGTCATTGATGGTGGCGCTCGACGTGACGGCCATCTCGACTGCGCTCGAATCGATCCGCCATGGGCTCGGCGCGTCGATCAACCAGCTCGAATGGACCGTCAACTCATACAACCTCAGCTTCGCCGTCTTTCTGATCACGGCCGCCGCGCTCGGTGACCGGCTCGGCCGCCGGCGGCTGTTCGTCGTCGGATTGGGGATCTTCGTGGCCGCCTCGGCGGCGTCAGCTCTCTCCCCGAACGTCGGCATCTTGATCGCTGCGCGCACCGTGCAGGGCGTCGGCGCTGCTCTGATCGCGCCGCTCTCGCTGTCGCTGCTGAGCGCCGCCTTTCCGCCGGAACGGCGCGGGTGGGCGCTCGGTCTGTTCAGCGGCATCACCGGCCTCGCGGTACTCGGCGGCCCGGTCATCGGCGGCGCCGTCACCCAGGGACTCGCGTGGCAGTGGGTGTTCTGGCTCAACGTCCCGATCGGCCTGGCGGCGATCCCGCTGATCCTCAACCGAGTGCAGGAAAGCTACGGCCCCCGAGCGCGGCTCGACGTGATCGGTCTCGCGCTCGCCACCGCCTCGACGTTCGGGATCGTGTGGGGTCTGATGCGAGGCAACGATGCCGGCTGGAGCAGCTTCGAGGTGATCGGCTCACTGGCGGGCGGCATCGCGCTGCTGGTCGCGTTCGTCTTGTTTGAGCTGCGGACGCGCGAGCCGATGCTGCCGATGCGGCTGTTCGAGTCGCGCGCGTTCTCGGCCGGGAGCGCGAGCAACTTCCTGCTCTCGAGCGCGCTGTTCGGCGCGGTCTTCTTCATGGCCCAGTTCCTGCAGCTGTCACTCGGCAACGGACCGCTCGACTCCGGGCTGATGCTCCTGCCCTGGACCGGGTGTCTGTTCATCGTCGCGCCGATCGCCGGGGGCCTCGTGGATCGGATCGGCGAGCGCCCGTTGATCGTGCTCGGGCTGACGCTGCAGGCGATCGGTTTCGGGTGGATCGCCCTGATCGCGACAGCCGGCCTGGCGTACTGGGAACTGGTGCCGCCGCTGATGCTCGCCGGCGCCGGCATCTCGATGTCGATCCCAGGTGCCCAGAACGCGGTCGTGAGCGCCGTTGGTCCCGCCGATCTCGGCAAGGCATCGGGGACGTTCTCGATGATGCGCCAGCTCGGCGGCGTGTTCGGTGTCGCGCTCGCGGTGTCGGTGTTCTCGGGCGCCGGCAGCTACGGCTCGCCGCAGGCGTTCGCGAGCGGGTTCTCGCCCGCGCTGTGGGTGTCGGCGGCTTTCTCGCTCGCCGGCGCGCTGGTCGCAATCGCGATCCCGGCCCGCCGCGCGGCGAGATCCACGCAGATCGCCGAGGCAGGCCCGCTCACGGGTTCGGTCACCGCGAGTCCGGTGCCGGCACGATGACCCGCACGATCGTCCGCTACCGCGTCAAGCCCGACCGCGTGTCCGAGAACGAGGAACTGATCCGCGCCGTGTACGCCGAGCTGCATGCCAGCCGCCCCGGCGAGATCGCGTACGCGACCTACAAGCTCGGAGACGGGGTCAGCTTTGTGCACATCGCGAGGTCAGACCGCGCTGATGGGAGCAACCCGCTGACCGAGCTCGCGTCCTTCCGCGAGTTCGCGCGCGACGTCGGTGACCGCTGCGACGAGCCGCCGGTCGTCAGCGACGCGACCGAGATCGGCCGCTACCTGGATCCCTGACGGCGGCCCGACCCAGCGATGCCCCATGCCCGGGCCGGTGCAGCGCGCCGGCCCGGGCGGCGGTAGGGCTCGACGCGGGTTACGGCTCGAGGCGGGGTTACGGCTCGCTATCTACCTCGGTGGCGCCGGCGAGGATGAACTCGTCGAGCTCGAAGCTGTCGTGGGCTTCGGCGACGTGCGCTTGGACCGCTTCGATGAGTTCTTCATCGCCGTCTGCCTCGATGACCTGGTCACAGCCAGCCGCGAGACACACGAACTGCTTGCGCTTGGTAACCGTCATCTTGAGCTCTCAGCCTGCGGTTACGCCGACCACGAAGTCGATCGACGGGTCGAGGATCTCCTCGATCAGCGTGTCATCAGCGGTCACACCCATCTCCCGGCAACGGTTTCGATAGTGCCTCACCTTCCCGACCTGGTACTTCTGCAGGTCGAGCTCCGGGACCGCTTTCTGATACTCGACCAGACCAACGATCGTGCCGCGGAACTCGTTGAAGACGTCGTGGACGACCTGCTCCCATTCCGGGTTGTCGGTGAGGATCTCCCTGACCGCCGAAGTGCCGAACGTAATGTGCCTGCCTTCGTCGGACATGATCCGTCGATAGCCCTGCTTGAGCGCCGGGAGCGCGTCCCAGGCCGTACACGTGTCAACGACGATCTCGTATGACGGCATCGTGAGGACGCCCTCGACATGCGCGTTGTACAGAGTGAGAAAACGCAAGAACGCGCGCTCGATCGTTTCGCGATCCTGCGTCTGAACTGCAGCCGTCACCTCCCGCGCGTAGCGAGGAAGACCCTCGTGGACGACCTCCTTGAGTTCGAAGCGGCCCGTCGGATCTACCGTCTTCTCGCGCTCGAGGAAGTAAGGCGCCAGCTCGTCGGGCTCCAGGATTCGCGGAACCCGCTCGTGCCACTGTGCGAAGAACTCCGCGTGCTTGCACTCCTCCATCATGAACGTGCTGAGGTACATCAGCCAATCGAAGCGACCAAGGGCCCATGCCGCTTCGAGCATCGGAACCAGGTTCTCCGCCACCGCCTGTTCGCCGGCGAAGAACCGGACCGTGAGTCCGAGCAGCGCTTCTCGTCTCTCCTTCGGAATCCCAGGCCAATCCTCGATATCCCGGGAGTAATCAAACTCTCGTGGATTCCAGATCGCGTTGATCGCCTTCTCGTATTTCCGATAGACATCCCCGCGCATCATCTCGCGCGTGAAATGGAATTTCTTGAGGTTGTCGGCCTCTTCAGGCCTGGAGGTCGTTACCTGAGCCATCGAATCTCCCTCGCTTCGCCGAAGCGCGCCCCATCATACGGAGCGCGGGCCGCTCGCCCGACGTCCGCGCCACGCCGGACGTTCGGCCCGTTCGCGGATAACTGGTGCCCGCGAACTCGGCATCCGGGCCAGATCATTCTAAATCTTGACTTTTGATCAATGATCGGGTTACGTAGCCCTAATGGAGTCCGCGCTCGCCGTGCTCGCCAGTGATGGGTCGCCCCGGGGCCACCGGACGCTGGCCGAGAAGGCGTTCGAGACGCTGCACTCGGCGATCATCACCGGCCAGCTGCGACCCGGAGCGCGGCTCCCAATCGAGGAGCTCGCGGACCTACTCGAAATGAGCCCGATGCCGATCCGTGAGGCCGTCCGCCGCCTCGATGCCGCCGGGCTGGTGGAGAACATCCCGCACCGCGGCGCACGCGTGACCGAGCTTTCGATCACCGATCTGGCCGAGGTCTACGAGGCCCGGCTGGCCCTCGAGGTGCCGGCGATCCGCCACTCCGCCGAGCGCTTCACGCCCGCCCACGAGGCCCAGGCGCGCGCCTGTCTGGCGACCCTGCACCGGATGTCGGACGACACCTCGGCCGCCACCTCGGCCGCCCACGAGGAATTTCATTTCGCGCTTTACGAGGCGGCGCAGTCGGCGTGGCTGATGCGGCTGATCCGCCCCGTGTGGGAGACCAGCGAGCGCTACTGCCTGGAGTCGCCCAAATGCCGGCAGCTCGCCGCGCGCAGCGGCGAGCATGACCAGATCCTCGATGCGTGCGTCGCCAAGGACCCCGAGCGGGCGGCGGTCGCCCTGCACGATCATCTCGCCACGACCGCCAACAACATCGCGGTCGAGATGGGCGGCGAGCCGCTGTACGAGCTGTGCGCGTAACGGCCGGGGAGCCGCTGTACCAACTGTGCGCGTACGCGTTCCTGTATGCGCTCAACAACGTGTGCACGCTGGCCAAGCGTGCCGAACTGCGCACGCCGGCCCAGCGCGCCGAGCGGATCGCGAACTACATCGTCCTGCTCAACGACAGCATGACGCTCCGCTGACCCCGCGTCCCACGTGCGCCACGTGGAAAATCCGTCGCCCCGATCCGGATTTTCCACGCCTGTCCCGCATACGCCGCAGTTCGTGGAAAATCCGCTGC
>DATNKY010000519.1:0-3625 GCA_035603155.1 Solirubrobacteraceae bacterium | reverse complement strand
GGCCCCGCCGAGGCAGCCGTCGTAGACGAGCTCGGTCGTGATCGTCGCCGCCAACGGCAGATAGCCGCTCGTCAGGCCGTCACCCACGCACAGCAGATCGGGCGTGACCTGCTCGTGCTCGCAGGCGAACATCCGGCCGGTGCGCCCGAAGCCGGTCGTGACCTCGTCGCAGATCAGCAGCACGCGATGCTCGTCGCACAGGTCCCGCACCCGCCGTAGATAGCCGCGGGGCTGAAGTCTCATCCCAGCGGTCGCCTGGACCAGCGGCTCGACGATGACGCCCGCCACCCGGTCGCCGATCGCCGCCAGCACCGGCTCGAGGTCAGCGGCGTCGCAGGCGCGAACCTGGATCCGCTCGAACACGAACCGGCGGTCCGGCGAACGCAGCAGCTCGCTTCCCTGCGCCGAAGCCCGCTTGCGCGGGTCGCCGTGATCGGCGCTCTCGAGGCGGATGAAACGCATCCGCTCCGTCTCGCCGCGCTGTGCCCACCACTGAGACACCATCTTGAGCGCGAGATCGACCGCCGAGGAGCCGCTGTCGCAATAGAACACGCGCTCGAGCCCGACCGGCGCGATCGCGATCAGACGCCTCGCGAGCTCGATCGCCGGCTCGTTTGGCGGATCGTGCAGCACCGGGTGCGCGACACGCTCGAGCTGGTCCCTGATCGCCGCATCGATCGCCGGGTGTCCGCGCCCGTGGACGTCGTGCTCCGAGGACAGGGCGTCGATGTATTCGGCCACCGTCGCGTCGTGGTGATTCCTGGGGTCGGCGTGGTCGATCAGCAGCAGCGGCTCGGGTTCACGCGATGCCCGTGGTGCGGTGAACGAATGCCACAGATGGCGACGATCAGAGTCGATCAACTCCGCCGTAGTGACCACAGCGTGAAAACGTAGACCGGCCCCCGGTCGGAAGGCTTTGCAGGCCCGGCATGCACCGGCGCGAGATCCCGGGTGCTTCGACCGCGGGACAATTGCCCGCCTTCGTCGCCTCAGGCGTCCTCGCCGGTCGTCTCGCGTGTCAACTCGTCGCCGATCAGCCGTGCTGAGAGGCGAGCATGCTCGGCGACGAGCCCCGGCGCGCTGGGATCCGAGGCCTTTAGCGCGTCGAGCACTCGCTAGTGGTCGTCGACGTAGTCCTCCGGCGGGTATGCCGGGTGGTGGTGTAGGAGCATCCGCGTCTCAGCCAGCAGGGTCTCGTGCGCGCGCGTCAGCCGGGGGCTTTCGGCCATCGCCACGAGCGCGCGGTGAAAGTCCAGGTCGGCATCGATCACCGCCTCGGTGAGGCGATCGTCATCGCCGGCCACCTCGCGCATCGTGTATACCGCCTCCTCCAGGGGCGAGAAGTCAAACTGGCTCGTGGACTCGAGAATCTTCAACGCGGCGCCGGACTCGAGCACCTCACGGGCGGCGTACACGTCGAGCCGATCGCGCAGTGACATCGAGCGCACGAACGCGCCCCGATCCTTGACGTGCTCGACCAGTCCTTCCTGCACCAGGTGGCGCAGGGCCTCGCGCACCACCCCGCGGCCGGTGCCGAACGTCTCCGCCAAAGCGCGGTTGGCGGTCGGCCGGGGATGAGCACGACGCGCTACGCGCCGATGACGCCCGCTACGCGATACAAGGCTAAGCCGCGCGCCTGACCGGCTCGGCGGCCTCGAAGTCAAACACGCCCCCCGGCGCCGGCGGGGATCCGACCGCCTCCTCGGATTCCCGCCGCGCGGCCGGCTCGACGGGCGCGACGGCCGGCGCGGAAGGGGTCCCCGCTCCCGCGCGAGCGGACGCGAGCCCCGCACGCGGATCGAACCCGGCCGCGCGCGCGACGGCGGCGAGCGCCTGGGCGGCCGCGCGGAGCTCCTCTTCCTGGTGCGTCGCCATCACTGCCAAGCGCAGGCCCGATGCGGACGGCGCCACGGCGGGTGGGCGGATCGCCTGCGCGAACACGCCAGTCGACAACGCCGCTTCGAAGATCTGCATCGTGGTCTCCGGGTCACCGATCGGCAGCGCCACGATCTGCGTTCGCGAGCCCGCGACGTCGAAGCCCTCGTGCGCGAGCTCGTCGCGCAGGACGGTCGCGTTGGTGAGGAGCTTGCGGACTCGGTGCGGACGGTCGCGCAGCAGATCGAGCGCCGCGAGCGCCGCCGCGGCCGCCGGCGGTGGCAGTGCCGTCGAGAAGATGAACGTGCGCGCCGAGTTGACGAGATGGTGCGCCAACGCGCGGTCACAGGCGACGAACGCGCCGTAGGAGCCGAGCGCATTGCCGAGGGTTCCGACGATCAGGTCGACCTGGTCCTCGAGCTGCGCCTCGGCGAGCGCACCGCGCCCGCCCGGCCCGAGCACGCCGGCCGCGTGGCCCTCGTCGATCACCGTGCGTAGACCGAAGCGCTGCGCCAGCTCGACGATCGCCTCCAGCGGCGCGATGTCGCCGTGGTCGCGGAACACACTCTCGGTCACGATCAGCGCGCCACGGCCCTCGGCCTGCTCGATCCCCCAGCGCAGGTGCTCGACGTCACAGTGGTCGTAGACGAACACCTCGGCGCCCGAGAGCCGACAGCCATCGACGATCGAAGGTTGGTTGCGGTCATCTGAGAACACGACCTCTCCCTGCCTGGCAAGCGCGGCGATGCACCCCGCGTTGGCGAGGTAGCCGGAGCCGAAGACGAGCGCGGTGTCGCGCCCGTGAAACGCGGCGAGCCGCTCCTCGAGCCGTCGGTGGATCGTCATCGTGCCCGCAACGAGGCGCGAGGAGCCCGCGCCTGCGCCCCAACGGGTCGCCGCGTCGGCCGCCGCCTGCCGGACGGCAGGGTTGTCGGCGAACCCGAGACAGTTGTCCGAGCAGAGCAACAGGACAGGTTTGCCATCGAGCAGCACGTGCGGCCCCTGAGGACCGCTGACGAGGCGCATGCGGCGGTTCAGTCCGAGCGACCGCAGTTCACCCAACCGCGCCTCGATATCGATCATCGAAACAAGACGCTAAACCTGGGACCGGACGTTCCCGCGCGGTGACTATGATCCGGCGATGCCCGACCGCCTGCACTTCACCGATTCAGACGAGGCCAACGAGCTGATCGCGACCGATCCGATGGCGTTGCTGATCGGGTTCGCGCTCGACCAGCAGGTGCAGGTGCAGAAAGCGTTCTACGGGCCGCTGGCACTGAAGGAGCGGCTCGGTTCGATCGACGCCGACACGCTCGCCGAGGCGGATCTCGAGCCCGTGTTCCGCGAGCGGCCCGCGATCCACCGCTACCCGGGCTCGATGGCCAAGCGCGTCCACGACCTGGCGGTTCATATCCGCGACGAGTACGACGGCGACGCCGCCCGCGTCTGGACCACCGCCGCCGACGCAGATCAGCTGCGCGCCAACCTCGCGGGACTCCCGGGGTTCGGCGAGATGAAGACCAAGGCACTCGGGTCCGTGCTCGCCAAGCAATTCGGGGTCGCGGCGGCTGCCGACCTCGTGCCCTGGCACCCGACGCTCGGCGACGTCGACTCAGCTCAGGCGCTGGCCGACTATCAGGCTGAAAAGCGCGTGCACAAGGCTGAGTGGACCAAGGCCAAGTCGCGCGCGTAGCCTGCGCTACCGACCCTGCCAGCGCGGCGGACGCTTCTCCGCAAACGCCCTCACGCC